>JAILBR010000018.1 GCA_024680795.1 Bacilli bacterium
GCTGCCTCCCGTAGGAGTTTGGACCGTGTCTCAGTTCCAATGTGGCCGATCACCCTCTCAGGTCGGCTACGCATCCTCGCCTTGGTGGGCTGTTATCTCACCAACTAGCTAATGCGCCGCAGGTCCATCCTTAAGTGACCCATTGCTGGGCCTTTCAAACTGAAGAGATGTCTCTTCTGTTGTTATCCGGTATTAGCCAAAGTTTCCTCTGGGTATCCCAAGCTTAAGGGCAGGTTACCTACGTGTTACTCACCCGTTCGCCACTAGGAGGTGCAAGCACCTCCCCGTTCGACTTGCATGTATTAGGCACGCCGCCAGCGTTCATCCTGAGCCAGGATCAAACTCTCAATGTTTGTATTCTAGTTCAAAATAATTATCTGGTTTTGTAATAAAAAAATTGACGTTTATGTTTGTACATCTGTTTAGTTTTCAAAGATCAGTGCACTGCAGTATTACTATGTAATATGTCTCCCTCTCGGGACTGCATGCTTGAATATCATATCACTATGATTTTTTCGAGTCAACGACTTTTTTAACTTTTTTGATTAAATTTTCACTTAATCGCAATAGGTCTTCTAGTCGCGACTTAGAGTATCATACATGAATGTGCGTGTGCTTGCAAGAGATATTTTATATTTTTTTCATTTTTCTTATATAAATATAGAAAAACGCACGCGTATATACGTGCGTAATTCATTATTTTTTTATGATTTTATCTTCTCTTTCCAAATATTATGAGTAGGAACATGAGAATCCTTAGGAAGATATTGATGAAGTCGGTGTACATGATGAATGCACAATATAGAGATATATTTTTATTCATCGCACCTTGTTCAGCGATCTTCTTAATTCTCCATAAGTCATAAATAGTGACAAAGAGAATCAATGCAAATAATCCAATTTCAACAACCCAGAATACTGCACTTATTACTGTTCCAGTTGCTAAAGCGAATATCCAGTTGAATAACGCTAAAGCGCCAACTCCCACTGCTAAACCGATAATCACAATCACCAATGGCCTTAAGTTACCTTTGGTAAGGAAGGCAATTAAACTCATTAAAGCGAATGTAGCGGCGGTAATGCCAAAGGCCATACCGATAATTCGCCAATCAACGACAATGGTGAGCATTGAGAATAATACACCGACTAATATCGTATATATTATTCCCGGGACTAGAACTGAGTGTTTTCCTCTAATGACGACAAAGTTTATCACTATCATATCGATAATTAGGGCAACCGCCGAAACAATTATCATGATGAGATATGTTCTTAGAACAGTATCATTCACTGCTTCCGCGTCATAGACACCGACATAATAATAAACTAAGGCACCAACTCCAAAGGCTACTACTGCAGTGATAAGTAAGCCAATGAACATGAAGAGGAATACTTTAGCAATACTTAAAGTGGTTCCTGATGTATCGCCATTAACCACTTTTGTTTGTTGATATTCGGGATGAAATGCATCGCGGTCGCGATCACTTATATCCATAGATATCACCGATTAAAGAATATTCTTTAATAATTCTTCGAATGAATCGATCTTTAAGCTTGCGCCGCCGACTAAAGCACCATCGACATCTGGGCAAGATAAGTATTCTTTGACGTTGACAGGCTTGACGCTGCCGCCGTAAAGAATTCTAATTTCGTCTGCGACATTGCCAAACATAGCTCTTAATTCTTCTCTAATGAAAGAGCAGATATCTTGAGCGATTTGGCTAGAAGCATTCTTGCCTGTACCGATGGACCAAACTGGTTCATAAGCAACGACCAAGTCTTTGACTTGCTCTGGAGCAAATCCTGCTAAACCTTCACGAACTTGTCCGCCGACCACTTCTTTGGTTCTGCCAGCTTCAAATTCAGCAAGGGTTTCACCAACGCAGTAGACTGGAACCATATTGTTATTTAATAAGGCTTCGATTTTCGCGTGGCATTTTTCGTTTGTTTCATTATCATAAGTTCTTCTTTCGGAGTGGCCGATAAGAACCCAATCAATATTTAATTCTTTGAGCATTGGAACGCTGACTTCGCCTGTATAAGCGCCACTTTCTTTGAAGTGAACGTTTTGAGCAGCGACAATCATGTCCTTGCTAGCAAATTCTTTAACAGTTGCTAAAGATAAGTAAGTTGGAGCAACACCGATATCGATATTGTTCTCTTTTGCGAGTTTTGCAAATGGAACAGAAGCCAATGCGAATTCTTTAGCTTCGCTATTGAGCTTATTCATTTTCCAGTTGCCAAGTAATAATTTTCTTCTCATGACTATTTAATCACATCAATGCCTGGAAGATGACCATCGTTTTCGATCATTTCTAGTGATGCGCCTCCACCTGTGGAAACGTGTGAGAATTTTTCTTTGTAGCCTAATTTCTTAGCTGCGGAAGCACTGTCACCACCACCGATAACAGTAAAGGCATCTTTTAATTCAGCACATGCTTTACAAACTGCGACTGTACCTGCTGTGAATTCATCTCTTTCAAAGACGCCCATTGGACCATTCCAGAAGACGGTCTTTGCTTTAGCAATTTCTGCCATATATAATTCACGGGTCTTTGGGCCAATATCCATGCCTTGGAATCCTTCTGGGATATCACCTTCGACGATACGGATATCTTTTGGATCATCAAAACTATCAGCGACAACTGCATCGACTGGTAATAAGATTTTTCCTGTATCATACATTCTCTTAGCATATTCGAGTTGATCTGGTTCGAATGGTGAATTACCGACTTTCTTACCTAATGCAACTGCGAATGTATATGCCATAGCGCCACCGATGATGACTTTGTCACATTTCTTTAATAAAGAATCGATGACTTTAATCTTATCAGAAACTTTGAATCCGCCTAAGATTGCGATATATGGATGTCCTTCTTTTGGAACATTGACAACTCTATCAAGAGAGACAACTTCTTTTTCCACTAAGTAGCCGATAGCGACTTGTTTGCCTTCAGCCTTTAAGATTTCTGGAATACCATATGTGGAAGCATGTGCTCTATGAGCACTTCCGAATGCATCCATCACAAATGCATCACCAAGAGCAGCCCATTCTTTGGATAATTCTGGGTCGTTCTTTTCTTCACCCTTTTCATAACGGGTATTTTGCATTAATAATACTTCGCCATCTTTTAAGCCAGCGACAGCATCAGCAAGTTCTTGACCTCTAGTAGCGTTAACAAATTTAACTGGTTGGCCTAATAATTCACCTAAACGTTTAGCAGCGCATTCCAAGTTGTTCTTTTTCTTTTGTTCTTCGACCACTTCTGGTGCTTCTTTGTGTTTCACTTTACCTAAGTGAGACATAAGAATAACTCTTGCTTTTTTAGCTAAAAGTTCTTTGATGGTTGGTAAAGCAGCAACGATACGGTTGTCATCACTGATAACTCCACCTTTTTGAGGGACGTTGAAGTCAACACGAACGATAACGCGTTTGCCCTTCAAATCTTTCATGTCTTTAACTAATAACATTAATTTATCTCCTTTATAAATATAAAGCGCCCAAAAGTTTGGGCGCTAAATTGTTATCTTATATTGCCCAAACTATCTAGCAGCCTTGGCTTGGCCGAGTTCTGCGAAATATTTAATGGTACGGACCATTTGGGAAGTATAGGAATTTTCGTTATCGTACCAAGAGACGACTTGGACTTGGAATAAACCATCAGAGATCTTTGTAACCATTGTTTGAGTTGCGTCAAATAATGAACCGAATCTCATACCAATGACGTCGCTGGAAACGAGTTGTTCTTCAGTATAACCGAAGGATGCACTTGCTTGTGCTTTCATAGCTGCGTTGATTGCTTCTTTAGTGACTTCTTCGCCTTTGACAACTGCGACTAAGATAGTTGTGGATCCTGTTGGAACTGGAACACGTTGTGCACTACCGATTAATTTGCCATTTAATTCTGGAATGACTAAACCGATTGCTTTTGCAGCACCAGTGCTATTTGGAACGATGTTTGCAGCACCAGCACGAGCTCTTCTTAAGTCACCTTTTCTGTGTGGTCCATCAAGGATCATTTGGTCACCTGTATATGCGTGAACAGTGGTCATGATACCAGATTGAATTGGGAATGCATCATTTAATGCTTTAGCCATTGGAGCTAAGCAGTTTGTTGTACAGCTAGCAGCAGAGATAATATTATCTTCTGGCTTTAAGGTCTTTTCATTGACTGAGAAGACGATTGTTGGTAAATCGTTTCCTGCTGGAGCAGAGATAACGACTTTTCTAGCACCTGCATCGATGTGTGCTTGTGCTTTTGCTTTTGAGCAGTAGAAACCTGTACATTCTAAGACGACGTCAACACCTAATTTACCCCATGGTAAGTTTTGTGCTTTTGGTTCAGCATAGATAGTAATTTCTTTGCCATCGACTGTGATTGAACCTGGTTCAAGGACTGCTTTTGTTTCTTCGTCGATAACTGGTTCTTTAGAAGAAACTGTGTGAAGGTTTTCACCGACAACACCACAGTAACCACCTTGTGCGGTATCGTATTTTAATAAGTTAGCCAACATCTTTGGGGAAGTTAAATCGTTAATTGCGACGATTTCATAACCTTCAGCACCAAACATTTGTCTGAACGCTAAACGACCAATACGGCCGAATCCGTTAATTGCAACTTTAACTGACATTTCAAATATGTCCTCCTTTTTGTTTGCGTTATATATTTTAAAATATATTGCCCTATTCTTTCAATAAAAATTCATTTTATGAACTAAAAAACATGAAAAAAGGGCTTAAGAGTAGTTCTTTGGCCCCATTTTTCTCTATTTTTTAATATAAACCTTCTTTGTATTCGCCTTTATCCACTAAAGCTTTAAGAGCGGCCACCACTGCTGGTTTATCTTCTTTATAAGTGACACCAAACCAGACAGAAGAAGTTGATAATAACTTAAGTGTGGCTTTTCCTTCATGAACAAGTTCATCAACCACTGTCGGGATTAAGAATTCGCTCTTTGGGACATTGATATTTTCTTTTAACCAAAGTGGGAATTTTTCTTTTAATCTATCCATTAAATCAACATTGAAAGCGAATAAGTTCATGCTGACTAATTGGTCATTGTTGACATGGAATGATTCACTACCATCAAGAGGTGAGCATTTAATCATATCACCATCTTTTTCAATTGATGATTCAACAAGCTTGGTTAAGAAGCCATTTTCTTCAAAACAAACACCACGTTTAACCGCACCATTTTCAGTCATTGTGTTGCATGCTTTGAAAGCGACATTCGCGTATTGGCCTTTGCTACCTTTTGGGAGACCAGCTAAATATTTATAAGCGACGTCATAAGCATCTTTTCCGTAGAAATCATCACCATTAATGATGATAAAATCATCATGGATTAAGTCTCTAGCTGCATAAATCGCATGAGCTGTACCCCATGGTTTTTCTCTTCCTTCAGGGACTTTAAATCCTTCTGGTAAGTCATCTAATTCTTGGAAAGCATAATCGACTTTGATAATCTTTTCCACTCTTTTTCCGATTGATTCTTTAAACTCTTTGTAGAAAGCCTTTTTGATAATGAAAACTACACTATCGAAGCCTGCTCTTTTTGCGTCATAAACAGAATAATCGAGAAGGAAATTTCCATGATCATCCATCTTTTCCATTTGTTTGAGACCGCCAAAACGGCTTCCCATACCCGCTGCTAAAATTACTAATTGCATTTTTTTCTCCTTTTATACGTTATTTTAGTTCATCGTCTTTTATATCAAGAATAACATTCTTGCCCACCATACTTCTCGGTAAGCGATATGGGTAAGCTTTATATTCGTTTTTGACGATGTTATAGGCTAATAAAACGGCAACATCTTCATTACCAACCACGAAGAAAGAGACACTTCCTTCGCTGATTAAAGAGTCATAACTTGATACTTCTTCTTTTTGTTCTTCACTACAAGTAAGTTCAACAATTTGGCTATCTTCCTTGATAAGGAAAAGTCCCACTCTTGCTAAGCCATTATCGCCATAATGAATCTTAATCGCATAGACGCCATTATCTTTACATAATCCACAGATACGGCAATCAATGATTTGTTCATCACCAAAATGGATTTTGCAAATATTAAAATGCCCTGACTTGTCTTTTGTTTCTAAAAGTTTCGCATTGTCTTCTTTTTTGATATAGAAGAGCTTATCATTTGCGATTTTATCGACATAGTTCATATCAATTACCCCTAATTATTTATTTTACTATAAAAATTACTGAATTCCTTTAAATAATGTTGATAAATCTATTTCTAAAGCCTCGGCGATGCGGTTAAGCACCATTACAGAAGGATTTCTCCTCCCCTTTTCAAGGTCTGAAATATAGTTTTTATTAACATTACTTTCTAAAGATAAATCGAGTTGAGACATCTTTTTTAGCTTTCTTAAATAAGCGATACGTTTTCCAAGTTGAATAAGTATGTTCATATTATTTTTTCACCTCGATTAATTTGATATATAGTCCATGTAAAGAACGGAATAAATGGTTAACATTACTTTTAGTAATGATTTGTCCTAATTCCTCACTCATAAGCTCCGCGAGTTCCACTAAAGATAGTTCTTTATTTTCCATTCTTAAATAACATAATAATTCTTTTTTAGGATTATGGAGATTATGGATGCCAAGCACATCATCAATATATTTAATTTCTTTGGCTTGTCTTTTACCAATTTGACTCGCTCTACGCATATTAGCCTCGTCAAAATTGGTTAATCTATTTTCTGAATTAATATAATCTCTTTTCACCCTTTCCCCTTCAAATTCCATACATGTTTCAGGGGCACCCACCATGATGAGAAAATTACTAATTTGATCACTCTTTTTAAAATAGAGAACACTCTTTTCTCTTCTTTGAATTATACGTGGGTTTAGTTCGATTTTTTTATATTTATAAAAAAGTTTAGATAACCACTTCGCATAGTTCTCACTACTAACTGTGATTTCTAGATGGTAATTCGTAGTTTTGGGAGAGTTAACGGAGCCACTAGCTAAAAACGCACCAGCGATATAGCCAGCAATAGTTTCATCATTATAGGCAATCTCTTTAGAAATTTTGCCTTCAAAATAATCAACACCTAAATCTTCTAATATCGCGTCCGCGTTATCATCTAATTTAATATAATATGTCGTCTTCTTTTCAGGCTTTTTTTCAAACTGTAAATGAACTTGATTCTTTGGGTAATATTTCTTTAAGTTCGCATAGATATATCTCGCTACTTTAGAATTCTCGCTTCTAAGTTTGACTTGTGTTTCACGATTTTTAAAAGTCAAAACTCCGTTAATGCGTAAATAAGCGCTTAAAAGTGCTTTTCTTCTTACTTCCGAAAAGTCTTCTTCTCTAGCGATTTCGTTTTTAACAGTTTGAGAAAAAGTGATTTTATTATTCATCTTTATTCAAAGTTGGGGTGTCTCTATGGATGACCGAAGAACGATAATCTTTAGAGAAATGTTCGCATAACATATTTGCGACATAAGTGGAACGATGTTGACCGCCTGAGCAAGCGATTCCAACAACATAACTTCCTCTTCCAGTCTCTTGTAAACCTTTCATTCTGCCTTCGATATATATCTCGATATCAGAAATTAATTTCTGAGTAACTGGGAACTGATTCATATAATCGATAACTGGTTGATCTTCCCCAGTTAAAGTTTTTAATTCTTCTACCCAATATGGGTTTGGGATTTCTCTGACATCAAAGAAACAATCAATTCCTTGAGGAATGCCGTTTTTTAAGCCGAAGGAAATGAAAGTGATAGAAACATGTTTATCATCTTCGACGTTATTTAAAAATTTATATAGCCTTCCACGTAACTGTTTGACTGTTAAGGCGGTGGTATCAATATATAAGTCAGAATCAGGGACGACCACTAAAGTGTCAGCGATATCTCTTTTAATCGCTTCGCTAGGAGAAATCGATTCAATCACACTTCTTGGATGAGTGTGTCTCGTTAAAGTGAAGCGTTTAAATAATTCATCTTCGTTACAGTTTAAGATGATTAACCTGAAGTTAACATCTTTTCGATTTTTAAGAGCGTTCACCACTCTTTTAACATTTCTAGCGTGAGCAACAAAAGCAACATTCTCTAAGCCACTTTTAAAAACCGCGTCAAGAATTGCTTCAGTAGCCCCACTAGGAGCGTTCTTCACTAAATAATATCCTAGTTCTTCAAAGACAAATTCTGCACTTGATAACCCACATCCGGCTGGACCGGTAATCACCACCACGTTTTTCATAATTAGTTTTCCTTTAAATAGTTGACGATGCTTTTAGCGGCGACCACGCCATCATGTTCAGCGAGATAGATTTGACGGATATCTCTAGGAAGAATATCGCCACCGGCAAATAAGCCAGGAACACTAGTCATCATATTTTTATCAACTGGGATATTTCCCCATTCGTTAGTTACACCTTCAAGTTTTATAAACTTGCTATTAGGAATTTGGCCAACAAGTGGGAAAGCACCTTGCACTTCTAAAGTCTTAATTTCTTTAGTTTCAACATTTTGGATCTTAGCCCCATTTAGCTTATCTTCACCGAGGAATTCGAGAGGAATATAAGGAGTTAAGATGGTCGCATTTTCATGGCTTAATAACTCTTCAACAATCTTCTTGCTACCTCTAAATTCGTTACGTCTATGAATGAGATATACGTGTTTAGCAATATCAGTTAAGAACACTGCTTCTTTTAAAGCGGTGTTACCTCCACCAATAACTAAGACATCTTGTCCCTTAAAGAAATGACCATCACAAACCGCACAATAGGAAATACCTTTACCAAAGAATTCAATTTCATTTGGTAAACCAAGCACTCTTTCTTTGGTACCACTTGCAATTAAAACAGTCTTTGCTAAATATTCGTTATTTGCACCTTTTAATAAGAACAAATTACCCTCTTTTTTCAAAGACAAGATTTCATCTCCAATAAAAGGAACATTATTTTGCAAAACTCTTTCATAGAAAGCGACCGCTAGATCTGGACCTGGGACTTCTTTAAATCCTGGATAATTATCGACACGAGGAGCGATATTAATCTTACCTCCAGGTGCGTCTCTTTCAACGATAACAACATCTAAGCCTTCCTTATTTAAAGCGATGCCAGCGCCAATACCACATGGACCAGCGCCAATAATCACAGAATCATAAATTTTATTCATAAACGATATCCTCCAATTCCAAGTAGGAATTAATCATATATTTTGGATTGGTTCCTTTAGGAAGTACCCTAGGACCCCAATTTACTAAGCAACAATCAGTGCCAGCGTTATTCGCGGTAGCTAAATCCATCGCATTATCACCGACATATAATGTCTTTTCTTTTTGGCCATTAACCATTTCAATGGCCTTTAACATACCTTCTTTATCAGGTTTAGTTTTACTAACGTTATCACTACCAATCACGACATCGAATAGGCCTGTTAGTCCTAATATGTCAACAACCACTAAGGCTAAATCATGTAATTTATTAGTGACAACCCCAAGGGTGATACCTTGGCTTTTTAACCTTGTTAATACTTCTTTACAGTTCGGATACGGGAAGATATGAGTCTCATAATATCCACGAGATACTTGATAGAATTCTTTGAATATTGACTCTTCATCAAGTTCTGGAAATTCTTTCCTTAATGTTTCTCTAATCGGCGGACCTGAGAAATAATATAGTTCTTCCGGAGGTCTTCTTTTTCCTCCACGATATTTATCGTAGAGGTCGTTAAAAGTCGCCACTATCATTGGATCCGTGTCCGCGATAGTACCATCCATATCAAAAAGTACTAAATTATAACGAACTTGCCTCATTTTGACCTCTTTGACTTTTTAGTCCTCTTAAAATATATGGCATAGCTGTAAACATTAAAGCAAATAAAGATAAACCGGTAATCAACACGATTAATCCATTATTGAAGTCATTAAATGCAATCGTATTGCTTGGTGTGCCCTTGCCCATTAAGATAGCGCCTACCACGATAAAGGCAACCGCGGAAATTAAGAAACAACTTCCAACAATAATGCCACCTCTTAAAGAGTTTTTTAAGATGACACCCGTTCCCTTCTTTTCTTCAATAAAGTATCTGACTAAATGGTTGATAACAATTAACAATGTCGCAGCACCGACAAAAATAAATGACCACATCCAGCTCCAATAACCATCATTACCCATGTTGTAAGCTGAATTTCTTAAAGGTTCCATAATCACACGAGTTAATCCATACCATGCAATATATAAGAAAGCTAAATCGCCTAATTCGATATATTTTCTTAATCCCTTACCTACTGCAAATCTAATCACAAAATATCCGATTAAATTTGTCACTGATTCAATAAGGAATAAAGGTACATATACATTACCTTCACTAGCCCAACCTTGGGTATCAGAATAAGCAATATTATTTAAAATAATCTTTGGTAAGAACTGCCAGTTAGAAGCCGCACTTTGTAAGCCATGGACTTCGCAATTGAAGAAGTTGCCCCATCTACCTGCGGCCTGTGCGATTAAAATGGTTGGAACAATGATATCCACAGCAAGCCAGATGCTATATTTTTTATTTCTCCATAAGAACCATCCAACACCAACAATGATACCGATAAGAGCACCAGAGATGATGGTTAAGCCACCTTCCCAAATCGCTAGAGGCGCCCACCACTGACCATTTGCCACTCTTTCTGCAAATGAATTTGGTCCGTGATTCCATTCACCAATAACATAACCGATTCTTGCGCCAATAATTCCAGCTGGGAAAGCGACAAAGAATAATGATTCAAGGATGCCATGTTTTCCATATTCAACATAGTAACGATGATCACAAATGAAATAGACGATAACTGCACCACTAATAATACAAATCGCATAGAAAGCAATATTTGGTGATGCTCCTCCATCAGGAGTGGTGATTCCTTGGCTAAAGGAAATACCATTAGCGAGAGGATATTTAAGATAATCCGCAAAGCTATTGGTTAATAGAATTAACCCCACACATAAAGTAAATGTGGAAATAAGTATAGTATAAAAAGACCATTTTTTAATTTTTTCAGGAAGCTCTTTTGCGTAGTAATGAAGTATAAAAGAGAGGACCCCTGTCGGTAAACTTAATCCAAAAAGTAAACTTCCAAGGACCATTTCTACCCATTCTCCACCAGTATATGGGTAGGCATTATTTAAAGAGATAAATAGGAAAAGCAAAAATGTTGCTACCGAGGTCGCACCCACTAAAATACCAAGTGTTTTAATTTCATTAGGATAGTTAATGAGCTTTGGTTGAGGATGTTTAACTAATTGAACAAGGCGATAAACGCTATATCCAAATAACCCCAACGCTATAATTCCAAATACAATCAATAAGACAAGATTTATCATAACTATTTACCTAACACTTTCTTTAAATACTGGCCAGTATAACTACTTTCGCATTTTGCGACTTCTTCAGGTGTACCAGCTACCACCACTTTACCACCACGATCTCCACCATCCGGGCCGATATCAACGATATAATCCGCGACTTTGATGACATCTAAGTTATGTTCAATCACTAAGACGGTATCGCCATGGTCCACAATTCTTTGTAACACTTCCACTAATCTCTTCACATCATGTGCGTGAAGACCAGTAGTAGGTTCATCAAGAATATATAATGTTTTTCCAGTTGGTTTACGTTGTAATTCAAAGGCTAATTTTACTCTTTGAGCCTCACCACCACTTAATGTAGTTGCGGCTTGCCCAAGTTTGATATAGCCTAGGCCCACATCATAGAGGATTTGGACTTTCTTTTTGATATTTGGATGATTGGAGAAGAATGTTAATGCATCTTCAACGGTCATCTCTAAGACATCATATATAGTTTTACCTTTGTAGGTAACTTGTAATGTTTCTTCGTTATATCTCTTGCCATTACATACTTCACATTTGACATAGACATCAGGTAAGAAATTCATCGGAATACGTGTAACACCTGCACCTTCACAGTTTTCACATCTTCCTCCGCTGACATTAAAGGAGAATCTTCCTTTATCAAAGCCCCTTGCTTTGGCTTCCACTGTATTAGCGAATAAGTCTCTAATTTCATCAAATAACTTGATGTATGTAGCCGGGTTACTTCTTGGAGTTCTTCCGATTGGTTCTTGCGAAACATTGACCACTTTGTCAATATTCTCAATGCCAGAAATAGATTTGAGTGGTCCCGCAATCACTGGATCTTTTGAGAAATGATTGAGTAAGTGTAAATATAAAGTTTGGTTAACTAAAGATGATTTACCACTTCCAGAAACTCCAGTCACTGCAATAAATGTCCCAAGTGGGAATTTGACATTTATGTTTTTAAGATTATTAATCTTAGCGCCTTTGATTTCTATAAATTTCCCATTTCCCTTCTTTCTAGATTTAGGAACTGGGATTTCTTTTCTACCAGTTAAGTAGTCACTAGTTAAAGAATTTTCACATTTTAATAATCCAGGGACATCACCTTGGTAGACGACTTCCCCACCATGGATGCCCGCGCCAGGACCGATATCAACAATATAATCTGCGCTTCTAATCGTTTCTTCATCATGTTCAACGATAACCAAAGTATTTCCTAAATCACGCATCTGTTTTAATGTGGCAATTAGTCTTTCGTCATCTTTTTGATGTAGTCCGATAGATGGTTCATCTAAAACATATAAAATACCAGTTAATTTGCTACCAATTTGAGTAGCGAGTCTAATGCGTTGACTTTCTCCGCCTGAAAGAGTCATCGCCATACGGGATAAAGTTAAATAATCTAGACCAACATCGCATAAGAAAGAAACACGAGAATCAATTTCTCTAATTACCATATTTGCGATATCTAGTTCGTTTTTAGAGAGTTTATCTTTCAAAGAAAGATTCCATTTCTTTAGCTCACGAAGTTGCATACATGTCACTTCGTAGATATTTTTGCCATCAATTTTAACGGACAAAGCTTCTTTATTTAATCTCGCTCCATGACAAGTCGTACAAATACTATCACGCATGAATTTTTCATAATAATCACGCATCCAGTCACTGGAAGTTTCACGATAAAGCCTTTCTACTTTGACTTTAATGCCTTCAATATAGCCCACTCTATGAGTAACGTTTCCACTTGATGATTTTAAGGCATAAGTTTGGATATCAGGTGAGCCATAGAAAATAATTTGTTTTTGTTTATCATTTAAATCTTTAAATGGTTTATCGAGAGGAACTTTATATAACTTACAAAGCAATTCGAATTCTTGCCATTCAAGATTCTTAGTTCCCACAGTGTTTTTATAATAATCAATTGCCCCTTCCATAATGGTGAGTTCTTGATTAGGGATTAATAAATTTGGATCAGCTTCTCTTTTAATACCTAAGCCCTTACAATCAGGACAACATCCCATTGGGGAGTTAAAAGAGAATAATCTTGGTTCTAATTTTGGAATAGAAAAGCCACATATTGGGCAAGTGTGTCGGTCGCTTAATAATTTTTCTTCGATATCAGAATAGATAAGTAAAAGTCCTTTAGACCAATCTAAAGCAGTTTCGATTGATTCATAAATACGACTTCTATTTTCAGGTTTAACAATGATACGGTCGACAACAATATCAATTGAGTGTTTTTCGTTTTTATTTAATTCTTTAACTTCATCAATTGTGGTGAACTCACCATCCACTCTTAGACGGACAAAACCACTACTACGGATTTTGTCAAATAAATCTTTATGTGTTCCTTTTTCTCTAGACACCACTGGAGATAATAATTGGATTTTTGTTCCTTCTGGATAATTTAAAACGATATCCGTCATCATACTTGGTGAAAAAGAGATGATTGGTTCATTATGAGTTGGACAATATGGAACGCCAATACGTCCATATAAAAGCCTTAAATAATCATATATTTCAGTCACTGTTCCCACAGTACTTCTTGGGTTATGGGAAACACTCTTTTGGTCAATAGCGATACTAGGAGAAAGACCATCAATCGTGTCAACATCAGGTTTTTCATAGCTACCTAAGAACTGCCTAGCATAACTAGATAGAGATTCCATATATCTTCTTTGGCCTTCTGCGAAAAGAGTATCAAACGCTAAAGTAGATTTACCACTTCCCGATAAACCTGTAAAAACGATGAGAGATTCTTTAGGCAGAGTGACAGTAATATTCTTTAAATTATTCTCTCTTGCCCCTTTGATAATGATATTCTTTTCCATAGCAAAGAATATTTTAGCAAAGAGAAATGTAACATGCTATCAAAATACACTGATAGTGATATAATAATGTGGCTCGGGACGTGGCGTAGCTTGGTAGCGCACTACCTTGGGGTGGTAGGGGTCACCAGTTCAAATCTGGCCGTTCCGACCATTTTTTTATTTTTACGTATATTTTATTGCCGATAAATGTTAATATATTGCCATTAAAGGAAGATATTACAATTATGAAACATTTAACTGTTGAAGAATTTGCAAAGAAAGTTGGATTATCGGCAAGAAGTATTCGTAATTACTGCGTTCAAGGACGTATCGAAGGAGCGTTTCAAAAGGGAAAAACATGGTTAATTCCAGAAAATGCGGAAAAACCTGAAAGAAACGGCAAAGATTTTTTAGATAAAGATGAATTAGCAAATGCTAAAGAGTTGATAGATTTTATCAATAATAGCCCAAATGCATTTTTTGCAATTGATAATGTTAAAAAAATACTTCTAGGTGCTGGTTATAAAGAATATTTTGAACACTCTCCAGAAAAGTTAAATGTCGGAGATAAAGTTTTCTT
The DNA here is from genome assembly GCA_024680795.1 of Bacilli bacterium. Taxonomy (GTDB): domain Bacteria; phylum Bacillota_I; class Bacilli_A; order RFN20; family CAG-826; genus UBA2450. The sequence continues at coordinate 14,730 of JAILBR010000018.1, forward strand.
TATTAGAAATGGTACTTCCTTAGTGGCGTTAAATATTGGAGAAGACACTAAACCATCTTTCCATGTCATCGCTGCTCATACTGATTCACCTTGTTTTAAAATCAAACCCGAAAGCGATTCAAAATGTGACGTCTACAACAAAATCAATCTCGCTCCATACGGAGGAATGATTGCTTCCACTTGGTTTGATCGACCACTATCAATCGCAGGAAGAGTTGTCGTTGATAAAGGAGAAGAGATTGAACAAACTCTTATCGACTTAAAAGATGTTACAGTAATGATTCCAAATCTATGTATCCACTTCAATCGCGAAATCAATTCTGGCTATGCCTATAATATGGCGGTTGATCTCCAAGCTTTTATTTCTCAAGAAAAATCAGGTGCACCTTTAAAAGAATTGATTGCAAAGAGATTAAAAATTGCTAAAGAAGATATCGTTAATTTTGATTTATATTTATATAACAAAGAAGAGGGTCTACTCTGGGGTGCTGATAAAGAATATATTTCCGCTCCAAGACTTGATGACTTAGAATGTGTTTTTGCAGGAGCTAAAGCATTCGCAAATTCAGATAATAAAAACGCTATCAATGTCCTCTATTTAAGTGACAATGAAGAGGTTGGTTCTAGTTCAAGACAAGGCGCCGATAGTGATGCACTTAAAGTTATTTTAGGCCGAGTATGTAAGGATTTAGGACTTGATTATGAAAAATCTGTTGCTAATTCATTTTTAATTTCCGCCGATAATGCTCATGCTGTTCATCCAAATAAACCAGGCATCACCGATAGTGATAATAAAGCCTATATGAATAAAGGAATTGCTATCAAATTTAACGCGGCTCAAACCTATACCAGTGATGCGTTAAGTTCGGCAGTATTCCAAAAGATTTGTGATAATGTCAATGTCCCCTATCAATTCTTCACTAATAGAAGCGATCTACGTGGAGGTGGAACATTAGGAAATATTCTTCTTAGCCATATCTCCTTTAGTTCAGTAGATATCGGTCTTCCTCAACTCGCTATGCATTCTTCATATGAAACTGCCGGTAGTAAAGACTTGAGTTACGCTATTAAAGCATTTAAAGAATTCTATGAGGATTCCATAGATATTGAAGGTAATAAATATAGAATAACAAAATAACCACGAATTAGTCGTGGCTATTTTTATAAGGCAAGACCTAGTGGATTATCATTTGTTCCATCATCGATAACTTCTTTGATGGCTTGAGCGATATCGCTATTCTCAATCATGATAATCTTATCGAAGAATTCTCTATCCTTTTCATTTGGCTTTTCAAAGATATTGAAGAACATCTCTAAGGCTTCAGGTGGGATAGGATATTCTCTTTGGAGATTTTGATTAGAAACGATTTGTTTATCAATATCCCACATCAATAGATACGTTTGATCAAATAATGGCTTGAGTTGTTGATTGCGGTCTACACGTAATTCGGTTGTAACATGAGTAGCGTCAAGGACCACTATTCCATCTTTATCTTGAGCATAGGCTTTCGCTAATGCGTAGAAAATCTTCCACATCAACTCTTCATTAGTGAGATTTGATTGGGCCCCACCAATGGTTTCACGTAGTCCATCACTACTAACGATATAGACGTGATTGTTCTTAACCTTTTTAAGAGTTTTGGAGAAATAGCTCTTTCCGCTTCCAGGGACGCCTGATAAAACAATTAATTTATTCATAGAATAACTATAGCAACATTTATCTATTTTTTGAACAAAAAAAGAACCATCAGGAATTTTTGATGGTTCAATTTTTACTTTTTTTAAGCTAGAAGTTCTGCTTTAAGAGAATTGACGATGGCTTCTCTATTTTCTAAGTCTTCTTCGCTGAGAGAATTAATCTTCTCTTTTGCTTGGTCGATTTGTTCTTGGCTAACTTCGCCAGCCTTCAAGACATCTCTTTCAGCTTTCTTAGCGTCTTTCTTCAAGATTTTGAGTAATTCTTCGTTTTGTTTTCTGATTTCAATTTTTTGTCTGATGACTTTGAGATAGCTTTCTGGGACGTATGTAGAGATGATTTTGTCACCCTCTCTCCATTGACGATAGTAGTATGTATGCCCAGAAATTTTCTTAACGGAGATGTATCCTCTTGGAAGAGCTTCGATTACTTTTTCGATGTTCGCGCATTCAATCAAAGATTCAATGAGAACTTCAACTTGTCTTTCACTTTTCTTCATATCATTAACCTACCTTAATTCTATTAAATCATAAAGTGAGAGTTTTATGCAATAAATATCAATAAATTTATTGAAATATTATGCCTTTAGAGACTATAAACCGAATTTTTTGATTCTATTCCAACGATCTTTAGCGTAGTTTTCAGCTTTAGTGAGTAATTCTTCAGCATGAGCTGGGTTAACTTTTGGAAGTTGTGAGAATCTGGTTTCAGTCATAATGAATTCTCTGAACTTGCTATAATCTGGTTCTGGCATATCGATTGATAAGCCTGGTTTACCCTCTGCCACTAAACGAGGATCGTATCTGAAGAGTTGGAAGTAACCGCATTCAACAGCTTTCTTTTCTTGTTTCATGGAGTTGGATAATCCACCTTTAATACCGTGGTTAGCACATGGTGCGTAGCAGATGATTAAGGATGGTCCATTATAGCTTTCAGCTTCTTTGAGAGCTTTAATAGCTTTCATTGGGTTGCTACCTAAAGCGATTTGAGCAACATAGACTGTGCCATAGCTCATCGCGATAAGAGCAAGGTTCTTTTTAGGTGTAAGTTTACCAGCAGCGGTAAATTTAGCGATACTACCTGTTTGAGATGATTTAGAAGATTGACCACCAGTGTTGGAGTAGACTTCAGTATCAAGGACTAGGATGTTAACATCTTCTTCGTTAGCGATAACGTGATCTAATCCGCCATAGCCGATATCGTATGACCAACCGTCACCACCGATAATCCATACGGATTTATCTTGTAAGTCTCTTTCGTAAGCGAGAACTGCTTTGATAGCTTCGTTCTTACTTGCTTTGACTAAAGCGACGAGTTCTGGAACGATTCTTCTGGATTCTTTTCTATTCTTGATGTTTGCTTCATATTCATCAATCTTAGCTTGTAATTCTGGTTCAACATCAGCCTTATTAGCTTCTAAGATTTCAAGAGCAGCTCTTAATTTGTGATCAGTAGCCACTCTCATACCATAACCGAATTCTGCGTTATCTTCGAATAAAGAGTTAGCCCAAGCAATACCTTGGCCATCTTTATCTGTACAGAATGGAGTCAATGGTGTGGAACCACTATAGATGGAGGAACATCCAGTAGCGTTTGCCACTAACATATCTTTACCGAATAATTGAGAAACTAAACGATAATATGGAGTTTCGCCACAGCCAGCACATGCGCCAGAAATTTCCATATATGGCATTAAGAAGCCAACACCTTTAATGGATTCTTGTAAGGCAGGTGGTAATTTGTCTGCTTTATAAGAGACATGTTTGAATAAGTATTCAGCAGCTTCTTCTTGTGGGAATTGTGATTTTGCTTCGACCATTTCAAGAGCAATCTTGCCAACCTTATTAGCGTTACATTCAGCAACACATAATCCACAGCCAACACAGTTACGTGGAGAAACTTGGATTCTATATTGATGACCAGCAACACCCATTGCAGGTTTGACATCATTCTTAACGAGTTCAGGAGCGTTTGCTAATTCTTCTTCGTTAAGTAAGAATGGTCTAATTGTTGCGTGTGGACAGACGAATGCACATTGGTTACATTGGATACATTGATCCTTGTGCCATAATGGTACTCTATCTGCGATACTTCTTTGTTCACGATATGTGATATCTGGATTCATGGTACCATCGAGTAATTCGAATTCAGTGAATTTAGAGACTGGTAAGTCATCTCCACCTAAGTTGCCCATGACGCCGACATAACTATCGAAATATTCATCACCAGTGAGATGGACGTCCATCTTTGGTTCTAATTCAGCCCATTTTGGATCGATTTTGATTTCTCTTAAGCCTTCTGTACCAGCATCGATTGCTTTCCAGTTGAGTTCAACGACTTCTTGACCTTTCTTACCATAAGCTTTTTCAGCGAATTTCTTCATCCACTTATTAGCTTCATCATATGGCATGATGTCTTGGTTGAGGTAGAAGAAGGAAGCTTGGAGAATGGTATTGGTATGTCTGCCCATACCGATTTCACTTGCGATCTTGTTAGCATCAATAACGTAGAATTTAGCGTGTTTCTTTGCTAATTGGTTCTTAACTCTATTTGGTAAGAGTCTTGCTAAGTCTTCATCACTCATATCGGTGTTGAGTAAGAATGTACCACCGTCTTTTAAGTTCTTTAACATATCAAATTTGAAGAGATATGTATCAAGTGAACAAGAAATGAAGTTTGCATTTTGTACATAATATGTACTTCTGATTGGTGATTTGCCGAATCTTAAGTGAGAACGTGTAACACCACCAGCTTTTCTTGAGTCATATGCGAAGTAGGCTTGTGCATATTGTCCAGTTGCATCACCAATAATCTTAATAGAAGATTTATTAGCGGAAACTGTACCATCACTACCTAAACCATAGAACAAGCAAGATGTGTAATCAGCTTTAACGTGGAAGTTTTCGTCCACTGGAATTGATTTGTGTGTTAAGTCATCATTGATACCAACGGTGAAATCATGATGTCTGTTGTCTGCATTTAAGAAGTCAAAGACTGCTTTGATATCTTTTGGTTGAGTATCTTTTGAGGATAAGCCATAACGGCCACCGATGACTTCGATGTTTTCTCTACCACCTTGTTTTAAAGCGGAGACAACGTCTAAGTATAATGGCTCGCCAGTAGCGCCCATTTCTTTAGTTCTATCTAAAACTGCAATTCTCTTAACTGATGCAGGTAAAACTGCTAATAAGTGTTTGACGGAGAATGGACGGTATAAGTGGACTTTGACAAGGCCAATCTTTTCGCCTTTTAATTCGTCGATAACTTCTTTTGTAGTTTCAGTAACGCTACCCATAGCGACGATAACTCTTTCAGCATTTGGGTCACCATAGTATGTGAATGGAGCGTATTCTCTACCAGTTAATCTTGTAGCTTCTTTGAAATATTTTTCTGCGACTTCCACTACTTTTTCATAGTGTAAGTTTTGTGCTTCTCTACCTTGGAAATAAATATCATCGTTTTCAGCACCACCACGTGTGACTGGGTGAGTGTGTGGGTTTAAAGCACGAGCACGGAATTTTTCAACTTTGTCCATTGGAAGTAGTTTTTTCCATTCTGCTTCATCAACAAATTCGACGTTTTGAATTTCGTGAGATGTTCTAAATCCGTCAAAGAAATGACAGACAGGGGTTTCACCATCGATTGCGAGTAAGTGTGCAACTGGTGTTAAGTCAGCGATTTCTTGAACTGAGTGAGAGCAAATCATTGCCACACCAGTTTGTCTAATCGCGTAGACGTCTTGATGATCACCGAAAATTGAAAGGGCTCTTGTTGCTAAAGAACGTGCTGAAACGTGTAAGACAACAGGTAATAATTCACCAGCCCACTTATAAATATTAGGGATCATTAATAATAAGCCTTGGCTTGCGGTATAAGTTGCAGCTAAAGCACCAGCTTGTAAAGCACCGTGAACAGCACCAGAAGCACCCGCTTCAGATTGCATTTCACTAACTTTAACTACACTTCCGAAAAAGTTCTTTCTACCTTTACTTGCTTCGACATCGATTACTTCTGCCATTGGTGAGGAAGGAGTAATAGGATAAATGCCAGCAACTTCGATAAAGTTATAAGAACCTAATGCAGCAGCGGTATTACCATCCACTGATAACATTGTTTTTTTAACTTCCATTGTGTTTCCTCCAGTTAAAATTTCCGTATAAAATTTTACACGCGTGAGAGCACTTATTCAAGAATAAGTAAGTAGGCGAGCAAAAATAAAAGACAAGATTTAACTCTTGTCTAATCAAATTCACCGATGAATCCTACTTCTTTCGCTTATTTTGCTCTTCAGTGATAAGTTTTTTAAGAATTTTTAAATCCGCGTCACTGAGCCTAATGTTTCTATCGAGAAGTCCACCAGAGTTTGTCATTTTACGTTGTACAAAGTCATAGATGGAATCGTACTGTTGAACGTCTCTTTTTCTAATTGTCACTTGTGGTTTAACGTTATTATTTTTCTCTTCCTCCACTTTGATAACATAGGCTTTCATAGAGGGGATAAGTTCATTCAAGTTATAATCTGGATCCATTTTAATCATCGGATAGAAATATTCGATGGTCTCATTAATCACATCAGGATATTGGCCAACAAATCGAGATAGTCTATCAGTGGTCACATATTTTTTATTCATCTTCAAAAGAGCGTGTAGATACTTTTTTACATCCGCCAATTTTGGTTCTTTCATGCTACCTCTCCTTTGATTACTAACTATTTTACAAAATGTAGGGCAAAAATTAAATACCTTTATACTATATAAACATTTACGAGATCTTTGTTATCTTTTCTAGAGATCTTTTTGCCTTCAATTCTCATTATGCAGTTATGGAATCTTAAATCATAAACGCGGTCATTGTCTCTAATTTGATATTGACGTTTTTTACACATTCCACACTGCTTTTTATCAAACCCACATGCTTTAGCCACCACACAGTGTTTCGCAATCATCAGTGGTTCATTAAATTCAACAAGATAGCCAACATTTTTATCATATTTATAAATCTCTTTGGCGTTTTCTAAACTCGATTCAAAAGATAAAATAATTATGCCTTTGGTCATGTTTCTAAAGAAAGACACCGAAAAATGGTTATTCACTCCAAAAAATGGAGATACCATGCTATAGGAATCGACTTCTGCTAAGTGGAAAGCTAACATTTCATCTCTTAGTTGTTGATTATTGATGAGTTTATGCAAATTTCTATCGCTCTTAATAGCGATACCAGCCATTTCTTTTTTCTTTGCATAGTTATTTTCAAAAGTAAATGGATAAGGGAGATAATTTCTCTCTAGTTGATTTTCTAACTTATCTTTTAACTCGTCTAAAGCGTTTCTTCTAAGCTCGTTTATCAGAGGAATTGGGATAAATAAGTTATCATCATTTTTATAATTTATATTTATATAAGAGATAGGAAGATTGTTAGTTTTGCTAAACTGAGCAATGACGTTTTCTTTATTAATAGTTTTCGCTAATTCTAGAGTTTCATTTGCTTCTTTAGTGATCACAATATTTCCTAAATCAATTTTTATCGTTTGCTTATTCTGTTCGATATTAACTTCTAGAGCAGCATCTCTAAAAGAAACATATTTATATGTTTTTAAATCTCTTTTCACTCTTGCGGATTGGGTTTTAAATACCAAAGCACCTGGATTGATAAAGTCTTTGATATCAATGATCACCGTTCCATTAGATTTCTTCACTAACTTCCCATTTTCGATGATACGAGTGACTGTGGAACCCGTTTCTCTTTTGCCATCAATGATACGAATGCCATCTAATATTTCTAAAGACTTATTAAGTTTTATCTTCGCTTGGCCTTTTTTATATTCGATTACTTTTCCGATATATATTCCTTGATGTTTAACCGATCCATCCGTGGTGACATCTTTATTATCTTCACCAAATAAATACCCTTTTGTGGTTTCTCTAGAGAACGATGAATATAGGTCTTCTAACATATCATTAGATACTTCCATCTTCTCTTTTTGATTAAACTCGTCAATCAATTTACGATAGATTTTCACGACAGAGGCCACATATTCTAAAGATTTTGCCCTTCCTTCAATCTTTAAAGAAGTCACTCCCACACCTAGTAACGGTTTGATATTTGAAATAGTGTTTAAGTCTTTCATAGAAAGCAAAGCGCCTTCTTTAATCACATTACCATCTTCAAGAAGTTCATAGTTTTGTCGACATGGTTGCGCGCAGCTACCACGGTTTCCACTTCTGCCACCTTTATAGTAGCTAAGATAACACATGCCCGAATAAGAGAAGCATAACGCCCCATGAATAAAGATTTCTAATTCGATTCCTAATTTATTAAATTCTCTAATTTCTTCTAGAGGTACTTCTCTAGCTAAAACCACTCTAGAAACACCTAGCTTCTTTAATAGTTCAATATCTTGTTTATTATGAATACTACATTGAGTAGATACATGAACTGGAAAATCAGGATATTTACTTCTTATATAATGGATAACACCATAATCTTGAACGATAATCGCATCGACATGGTGATATAAGAAATCAATATATGATTTCACTTCTTCTAATTCATCTTCAAAAATAAGTGTATTTAAAGTTATATAAATCTTTTTACTGTGTAAATGAACATATTTCGCTGCTTCTACGATATCTTCATCGGTTAAGTTAGTGATAAAAGAACGGGCGCCAAATTTAAGTCCACTACAGTAGACAGCGTCCGCACCACTATCAATGGCAACTTTCACGGCTTGTAAATTTCCAGCCGGGGCTAATAGTTCATTAATCATTTGAGTTTTTCGTATTTAGGTTTAAATTTGGACATTTTTGCTAATTTAGCGTCGTCAGCTTCAATAAAGGCAACTCCTTCTCCAAGTTTATCGATTGCCGCGATATCTTTTTCATCCATCTTAAAATCAAAGATTAGGATATTTTCTAATATATGTTCTTTATTTCTACTTCCAGGAATTGGGATGAGCCCTTTTTCGACATGCCATTTCAAAACGATTTGACTTGGAGTCTTTTGATATTTTTTCGCTAGTTTATTTATCGTTTCATTTTCTAATAAATCTTTGGTCTTTCCTTTACCACCAAGAGGGAACCAAGTCATGATTTTAATATTTTCTTTAGCGGCTTTTTCTCTTAGTTCATTTTGAGGGTATAAAGGATTACATTTAGATTGAACGACGTGGGGTTTGACGTCGAATTCGTTTAGTAATTCATCTAAATAACGACCTTCAAAATTAGAAATACCGATACTTCTAATTTGTCCTTTATGATAGGCCTTGATAAGTTTTTTATATCCGCTTCTCCAGTGTTTGGTTGGCCAGTGAATAAATAATAAATCAATATAATCAACGCCTAATCTTTTTAAGGTTCTTTTAACAGCGAAAGGTTTACGATATTCAGTTGGCCATAATTTGGTAGAGATAAATACATCTTCACGGTGAATACCATTATCTTTAATGGCTCTGCCCACTGATACTTCATTTCCATACATATTCGCAGTGTCGATTAAGAAATAACCATTCTCTAAAGCATATTTAACGCTTTCATAAGCAAACTTAGGTTCTAATAAGAATGTGCCTAAACCAAAAGGAGGCATTTCCACCCCATTAGAAAGGGTGATTGTATTCATCTTTTGGCGGTTAATCCATTCACCAATATCTCTTTGGAAAGGATATCTAGTGTTAAGCCATAAGAATTTCTTAATAGTAGCTCCTGGCATGGCCTCTTGTAATTCTTGGCTGATATCCATCTTGAAAGAGGCATTCGCCGCTCCAAAAGGCATAACCACTTTACCTTTAAAATCAAGTTTTAAAAGTTGAGAGACAATCGCTCTATCCAGATAATTTGGATAGCCAATATTTAAATGACTACCAACATATATAAGGTCATAGTCTTTTATATCAGTCAGATAATCTTTTAATTCTGGAAGGGATTTTTCTTCCATTTCCTTATTCATCACTTTGATACATTCTTCAAAA
>JAILBR010000038.1 GCA_024680795.1 Bacilli bacterium
CAAATTCAAAGAATTTTAATCTATAGTTCATCTATTAAAAAGGTCATTTCCAAAAATGGCACTTATTAGAGATAAGTTCTTATAGAAAACTTCAAATTATTTTGGATTTCTATTTTTTGGACATGACTTTTTTATTTAAGCTATATTAAAACTAAATGTAGCATTTGCTACAATCAGTTCACGAAATTCAATAAATAACGTAATGGGAACTTCAAAAATTGCTACCACTTTGAGAAACCTTATCTTCTACATAGTCCGAACATATAGAGAATTACTTTCTTTATGTTTTGTAGTGTTTTTATAAATGCTTAATTTAACTAAAGAAAGGTTTTATTAACATAATCATGTTTTTGATACATGAGCCAATTTTTATAAGGGCGTGTATGTAAAAACTAATAACTTTAATGATTTTTATATTCTGTTTTGGATTTATAAAAAACAAATAAATTGAGATCTTAAAAAGTTATAACTTTTTTTTCGATAGTCTAGTTGTTATTATGAAATAGACAAAATATCAATCTGTCAATAAAGGAGACTTTATGAAATTACTTAAATTATTGTTTTCTAAGTGGGGCATTACTATATTGCTCTTTCTTGCTCAAGTTGCCGCTGTAGTGCTTGTTGTCCTTTACTTGAATGCATACTTTTTTATTTTCCAAGTAGTTAGTTTGGTTTTAGGAATCGTTATTTTCTTTGTTTGCGTTAATCGAGCGGAGAATCCTGAATATAAGATTCCTTGGATTTTTTTAATTATGTTACTTCCAATATTTGGAACATTATTCTACATCATGTTCTCTAGACATAAGCCTAATAAAAAGACAAGAGTCATGTTTATAGAATCAGTTAAGGCTTTATATCCTTATGTTGAAAGAAACGAACATAATGATGAAGTTTTTGAATACATGGGTGATTATAATGGCATGTCTAAGTATTTAAAGTCCACATCTGATTTAGGGGGACAACTAAATAATGAAGTTAAATATTATCCAGTTGGAGAAAAAATGTGGGCGGATATGCTTTTAGCATTAGACTCTGCTAAAAAGTTTATCTTGATGGAATATTTCATTGTTGATCCGGGTAAGATGTGGAATTCAATTCACGAAATATTAGTTAAGAAAGCTAAAGAGGGAGTTAAAGTCCATTTGGTTTACGATGATGTAGGCACTATGACAATGCTTAAAAGTGGCTACTATAAAACACTAAGAAAAGAAGGCATTGATGCTCATAAATTTAACCCTTTTGTTCCTTTAGTAAGTGCAGTTTATAATAACCGTTCTCATAGAAAGATAATGGTAATTGATGGAGAAATCGGCTTCACAGGTGGTATAAATCTTGGAGATGAATACATTAATCAAAATGATAGATTAGGCCACTGGAAAGATACTGGTATTAGAGTTAGAGGTTCCGCTGTTAATACTTTGACCGCTTTATTTTTTGTTGATTTTATTATTGCTAAACGTGTTAAACCTGATTTTGAAGATTATTTTGTTAAAGAACCTAAGAAATTTGAAAGTGAAGGCGTTATCCATCCATTTGGAAGTGGCCCTAGACCTTTATATGAAGAACAAGTTGGTGAAGGTAATTTTATTAATGCAATTACCAAAGCGAAGAAATATTTCTGGATTACCACCCCATACTTAATTATTGATTATCATCTTACACAAGCATTTAAAGATGCTGCCCTTAGAGGTGTAGATGTTCGTATCGTTACTCCTCATATTCCAGATAAGAAAGCCGTTTTCTGTATGACAAGAAGTTCATACAAACAACTTAGAAAAGCTGGCGTAAAAATCTATGAATACACTCCTGGATTTGTTCATGCAAAGATGTTTATTTCTGATGACATATTAGGATTTGTAGGCACCATTAACTTAGATTATCGTAGTTTAACTCACCATTATGAGTGCGGTGCTCTCCTATATAAGAATGAATGTTTAAAGGATATTCGTGCAGACTTTGAACATATATTTGAAGTTTCACAATACATCACTGATGACTTTAAGTTATCTAGACGTGCAAGATTACTTAATGCTGTCTTAGCGGTCTTTAGGGCTTTGTTCTAATCCTATATAATTCTTTTTAGAAATGAGGCAACATGAAATATTGTTGCCTTTCTTGTATGACGGGCATGTCATATATCTACGGTGAAAATCCGAAGGGAGGTATTTGCCGACCAACCCGATAGCGATTCCCAAAGTGCCTCTAGGTAACTATGCATGAAAAGAAGGGATAGCGAAATCGTGACCTAACGAATAGAAACCTAATATCAAGGCGAATCAAGCGGACAAGTTGACCGAAAGCAACAAAGTCCAAAAGGCAAACGTAATCTTAATCCGTAAATTAGGTAGGTAAACGAGGAAAGATATATAACTTATCCCGTGAGGTCCTATAGAGGAGTAATCCTAGAAAAGCGAACTATAGGAAGTCAGCAGAGGTCATAGTACTCAATAGAGGAAGGACCAAACAATTTATATCGCTTTAACAAATGTATGTTCTAAGATGTATCCGACAGGAAAATGTATGAGCGTATCTCAAAGAATATCCAACACGTAGGAATTAAATCTTAGAAGCGGAAAGGAGAAAAGGCGGAAAGTATGTCAGTCTTACTAGACAGGATACTCGACCAAGAAAACATCAACCTTGCCCTTAAACGAGTGAAAGCAAACAAGGGCAGTGGGGGTATTGACAATATCACCATCGAAGAAATTGATGATTATATGTTAGCAAATTGGGGAAGTATCAAAAAGCAAATCCAAGAAAGAACATATAAACCCCAACCCGTTAGAAGAGTGGAAATTCCTAAACCTAATGGAGGTGTTCGTAATCTTGGTATCCCTACCATTATCGATAGAGTTATCGAACAAGCAATCACTCAAATATTAAGTCCAATATGCGAACCACATTTTAGTGATTATTCATATGGATTTAGACCAAATCGAAGTTGCGAACAAGCAATAATCAGATTATTAGACCTGTTTAACGACGGATTTATATGGGTAGTTGATATTGATTTAGAGAAGTTCTTCGATAATGTTCCTCAAGATAGACTTATGTCTCTAGTCCATAACATGATTAATGATGGAGATACAGAATCCCTTATTAGAAAATATCTTCAAGCAGGGGTTATGGTAAACGGACAAATTGAAAAGTCAAATCTTGGTACACCTCAAGGAGGCAATTTATCTCCTTTATTAAGTAACATAATGCTTAATGAATTGGATAAAGAATTAGAATCTAGAAATCTTAACTTTGTCAGATATGCAGACGACTGTATTATCGTAGTCAAATCTCATGCTAGTGCAAACCGAGTTATCCATTCCATAACAGACTGGATAGAAAGAAAGTTAGGACTAAAAGTTAATATGACTAAAACCCGTATTACAACACCTAATAAACTTAAATATCTTGGTTTTGGATTTTGGAAAGATAGTAGAGATAGCAAGTATAAAGCGAGACCACATGAAGATTCTATTCTTAAGTTCAAAAGAACATTAAAGAAATTATGTGAAAGGAAATGGAGTGTCGATTTATCGTCCCGTATTTCTAAACTAAATGAGGTTATAAGAGGGTGGATTAACTATTTTGCTTTAGGATTCATGAAAAGAATTCTCGAAAAAGAAATAGACCCTCATCTTAGAACAATGCTTCGAATTATCATTTGGAAGCAGTGGAAAGTCCCGAGCAAAAGAGAATGGGGATTAAAGAAACTTGGTATTGATAAGGACTTAGCAAGGCAAACTGCATATATGGGAAATAAGTACATGTGGATTGTTACAAGGACTTGTATATTTAGAGCGATTTCAAAAGAAAAGCTGACCAAAAAGGGATTAGTCAGTTGTCTAGATTATTATCTACAAAGACATGCTTTAAAAGTAAGTTGAACCGCGTAATGCCGAACGGCACGTTACGTGGTGTGAGAGGGAGAGGAAATTATTTAATTTCCCTCCCTACTCGATTGGTTGCGAAGCGGTGGATGCGCCGGCCATACAGGTTATGGACAATAGTTTAAAACGCCATCGCTAAAGTATTAATTGCATTATTATTTCGTATCTATTATTCTAAAAGAAGATTAAAGACATATTCGAATTTTGGCGTGAAGCTAATTGATGTTTTTGGCAATTATTCATCGGCGCAAAGGGAAGATGCATTGCCGCGAGTACGTGAATTTGGAATTCAAGACGCCATCAAGGAGGGCGAAAGAATATGAACAGAAAAACAAAATTATCGGCGTTCTTTGGGGTTGTCGTGCTGCCATTATCGGTAGTTGCCTGCGCGTCGGATCAACCAAACAAGGCCGAGTTGAACTCATATCAACCTACCGAGCATACCGTGACATTTGATAAAAACACCGAGCTAGCCTCAAGAGACGGCATGTATATATACGAGAATGGTCCAGGCATTGAGGATGATGTTGAAATATCGCTTGGAACCATTTCATCTTACGATCCGGATTACAAGGGCAGATCGACCCCACACTATATTGGAAAATGCGATGGCAACGATTCGTTTCTCTTTTTCTACGATCTGCAAGTTGGCGAAGGCTTTTCCTTATCCATGAGGCTCCCCAATCTGAAAAATTTCCATTTTGATTATTATCTCAGCGACAACGAGGATGAAAATGCCATCGATATATTATGGGAAGTAGATCAGTATCATCCTGCTTTGCCTGCCTTTTATGACAAATCCAGATGGTCGTCTTCCCGCCTTGTCACAGCCGGCCAAAGAGATGAGGTTTGGTGGACTTATTCGGAAATGAGCGGCAATTATGTATATAATTATCTATTTATTAAGTGCCATCATAATGTGCGTGATGCGACGTTTAGGCTGGGAAGCCTCACATGCACGTGGGTCAGCTAACTATCGCGTTTCGTCATAAATTTTTGGAAATCCATCATCGATGATGGCGGCGGTGTTTTTCATCAAATATCTGAGAAGCCTGTGGTTCGATGTAAATAACGACGCCTTCGCCAAAAACGCCTGGCATTTCTTTCCGCTCGCTTTT
>JAILBR010000002.1 GCA_024680795.1 Bacilli bacterium
CAGAATCGTAAAATAATCCCTGATACAAAATCGGGGATTTTTCTTATAATAGTGGTATGAACACTTTGGAAATCATAGGCAATAATTACTTCGGGAAATACGATTGTATAAGAGAAGCGTCTCGAGCGGTTATTTTAAAAGATGGCAAGATTCTTCTTTCCTATGAAACTAAAAATGACATTTGGATGCTTCCCGGCGGGGGAAAAGAAATAGGTGAAACATATAGAAACTGTGTTATTAGAGAAGTCTGTGAAGAAACTGGCTATCTATTCGTGCCTTCTAAATGTGTTTTAGAGATCGATGAATATTACGAAAATGTGAGATATATAAGTAAGTATTTTATTGGAACAATAACAGGCAAGACCGATACGCATCTTACGGAAGCAGAAATAATAGGTGGTCTAGAACCTAGATGGATATCAATCGAAGAAGCACTTGAAATCTTCTCAGGGCATAGTGAGATTAAATATTTTGAAGAGAAAAGAGGATTATATCTAAGAGAATATTCCGCTTTAAAAGAATTGTTAAAAGAATCGAATGATTAACGAGGGCAAGAATCTTCGTTTTAAATAATCAGCAGTCTTTACTTGAATAAACATAAGTTTACTGGTTAAATATTTTTAGAAAACATGACTAATTACTTTGTAACTAACTTCCCATTATTTTGTATTTGTATCGGTATGGGGCTAACCGCTTTTTCTAATGTGAAAACAAATAAAAAGAATTCCATGGATGTTTTCATCATACTTGGCCTATGTTTGATCCTTTCGGTTGTAGTGTATTTTGATATATACGCTAGTTTACGCACCAACATGATTATATTAGCGACATGGATGACTTATTTAGGTTATGTAATTAGACCAATATGTTTATATTTCTTTATCCGTATGTCGGATAAAACAAAAATAGTGCCAACCTGGGTGTTTATTGCTTCATTATTACTTAATGCTTTATTATATGCACCAGCTTTATTTATTAACACCGGAGCATTTAATGAAGCCGTATATAAATACGAGATTAATGAAGCAGGAACTGGCTTATTAATAAAGACAGGACCTCTAAATTATACTTCACACATTATCGCTTCTTGCTATCTTGTCTATATGATTATCATCTCTTTCAAGATGATTTCCATGAAACATAAAGATGACGCTTTAGTGGTCCTTACTTGTTCAGCTTTTGTTGTAGTAGCGGTTACATTAGAAGCATTACAACTCGTCACTAATTTACTTAATATCACCATCGCTATTTCATGTGTCTTCTATTATCTATTTGTTAATAGAGATAAAAATAGAAGAGATGCTTTAACCAATCTATATAATCGTAAAACATATTTTGAGGATGTAAGTCGTAACTTATCTAGAGTGGCAGGCGTCATCTTATTTGATATGAATGGCTTAAAGCAAATAAATGATAATAAAGGTCATGAAGAAGGAGATAAGGCTATTATCACTATTGCAGATGCGATATCTAATTCTTTAATGAGAGATATGTCAGCGTATCGTATGGGTGGAGATGAATTCCTTGTGTTATCGGTTTTCAGTGGTGAGAAAGAATTATTACATGTCGCTAAAATAGTGGAAGAAAAAGTGGAAAAAGCAGGATATTCTGTTTCTAGTGGTATCGCTTATCATGAAGCAAAAGAAGATGTTGATACTTTAGTCAAAAGAGCGGAAATTGAAATGTATAAAAATAAATCCGATTATTACATTTCTCATAAAATAGAAAGACGAAGAAGATAAATATGGAATATATTAACTTAAGAGAGCAACCAGAAATCAAGGAAAAGGCTGCTCAGTGGTTTTCATCTAAGTGGGGTGTGCCTACGGAAGCATATTTAGAATGCATGAATTCTTTCTTATCTAAAGAAACGGAATATGGATGGTTTCTCGCTTTAGAAGGAGAAGCAATTGTTGGCGGCTTAGGTGTTATTGAAAATGATTTCCATAATCGTAAAGATTTATTCCCAAATATCTGTGCAGTTTATGTTGAAGAAAAATATCGCAAAAAAGGAATTGCTGGGCATCTCCTCAATATGGCGGTCTCTTATTTAAAAGAACATAATATTTCGCCAGTGTATTTAAGCACTGATCATGTTGGTTTCTATGAAAGATATGGATGGGAATTCTTCACCATGGTCCAAGGCGATTATGAGGAAGAAGAATCAAGGCTATATGTCCATTATTAGAAAGAAGAAATGATATGGAAGAAAAAAGATTAAAATATCAATTTAAATTATTATCTGAAACAGCAGACAGTTATCATTTTGAGGTTGGCGCTTTTAAAGATGGAAAGTTAGAAGGCTTAGGAAAAATAGAATATTTCAATAATGATAAAAAGCATTCCTTTGTCGGCTTCTTTTCTAATGGTGAACTTAATGGATTAGGCGTTCATTTAGTAGATGATGATATCGTTGAATATGGTGTTTATGATAACGGACAGCTAGTGGATCTAAATGATTTTTTAGCTGGTGCATCTTTTAATGAAATAGTGGAATTAAATTTTGATAAAACAAATTATAAAAACGTGAGGGAATATAGAAAAGAAGGCATCTCTGTCGTGTTTTTTGAAAAAGTGGAAGCATATTCTTTTATGGAAAGTAAAACTGTTATTGCTGATTCAAAAAGAAAAGTTATTCATTTTGTTCATGAAGATTGGCCATGTTTTTATATCGATATCGTTAGTGAAAAAGGGTATAACAGTCCCTTTAAATTTTTCTATTTTGGTGACATCGAAAAAGAATTTGAGGAAATGCTTTCTAAAGGATGGAATCACCATATCTTGATGCCGATTGAGATTAAGATTATAGAAGGCAAAGAAGAAATATTAGAAAACCTATATAGCGGTGATCATAGTGTCAAACTATATCTACCAAGAAGTATCAAGAAGTTAGGACCTAATATTATTACCCCAGAATATAATCGTGATCATAAAGTGCTTGTTGAAGTCTTCTATCAAGGAACAAAAGAAGAGTGGAATGCAATTATTAAAGGCGAAACAGTCACTCACGAAAGAGAAGACTGGTATGGATATTATTACCATAACACCGAACGATATGAGAAGTGGGATGAATATATCCCATGGGTGACGAATTATAAAAAACTCACCATTCACTGTTCAGATAGTGAGATAGTGGAATATCCAAAATAAATACTCATTAAGGAGTATTTTTTATAAACCGGCGTGTTGTTCTTTTAATATTTCTTTTCTTGAATACATAATCTTATCGGCGCGATAGAACACCGCATGATATGTATTATCTGTGCCTTTTTTATATCTCGATATTCCAGAAGAGATAATTGGTTTATCATCGCCTACAAAACCATCGATAAGTTTTTCAAAATTCGCCATTAATTTATTTCTGTTTTTATAATTCTCACCAGTTAAGATAGCAACAAATTCATCACCACCAAAACGATATAAATTTTCACTACCAAAATATTCTTCAATCAAATGGCATGCTTCTACGATATATAAATCGCCAGCGCCATGTCCTTTTGTGTCATTAATATGCTTTAATCCGTTGAGGTCAAAGACAACAACTGCGAAGTCTTCCATTTCACCTTTATTGATTAATTTATCGATTCTTTCTTCTTCTTCAACATAAGCATGCTTATTTTTAATGTTTGTTAATGGATCAGTATAGGCAATAGCTTTTGTTTCTAGTAACTCTTCTTGTCCTTTTTTAACTTCAACTCGAGTTTGGTCTAATGCTGATTTATATTCTTCCTTAATGTCATCAATGACAAAGGCATTTAATAAGGCAGCACCGATGATACATCCAACTGAATAAGTTGGGAGTAATGGATCATAAATTTGAATGATGATGGCAACCGTCATGACAAGAGAATATAAAGAAATAGTAAGATATCTTCTTCTACGTATTCCTTTTCTAACAAAAGCAATAATGGTTGAGTAAACAATTAAAAGGAAGTAGAGCAATATTTGGACATATAGCATAATATCTCTTGCTTTATACTTTGTATATTCACAAGTTTCTTGATTAACAGTAAATAAAATTGGAGTAAAGATATTAACGATTAATAACACTATTTCTGCTAAGAAGAAGGCATTACCAATATATAAAGTTATTTTGGCAAACCAGCCTTCACTTTGTAGGTATTTAACTACGTATCTAGCCCACGCTAAAATAGTGAAGCCCATGATTAAAAAGTAAATAGTGGTGTCAACATATAAGGCTAACGCTAACTTATGCTCATCAAAAATGCCCCACAAGAAATCAACAAGAAAATAAGAGGCAATACTGATAACAAAAACACGATACGTTCTAATAGCTGGGAGACTAATTGTTGATTTTCTACGGAAGATGTCTATGTTAACCACAACATGTATGATTAAACATACTAGTACGAATAGCGAATACGTCATATTAAATCAATTATACATCACATATATGTGATTTTTGCTATTTTTTTAAAAGAACTATACATAGCTAGGGAAGTTTATTACTCACAAAATTCTCCTACATTATGCAAAAAACAAGAATTTTTCTAAATATTTTAAAAGCCATTTAATTTGTGAGATAATATGATTATAAAAGGATTATTATGCGTTTAGTTTTTGTTTCCTCGACTTTTAAAGATATGCAGTTTGAAAGAGATGAATTAAATATTCGTCTAACGCCACGTATTAATGAGTTCTTACTTAAGTATGGCGAGAACGTTTGTTTCAGTGATCTCAGGTGGGGCGTAAATACTTCAGAACTAGAGAATGAAGAGTCATCGAAAAAAGTCCTAAAAGTTTGTTTAGATGAAATAGACAACGCTAAACCATATATGATTGTTTTTATCGGTGAAAGATATGGATGGATTCCTTCTTCCACTTTATTAGAAGAAACCATGAAAGTTAAGGGAATAGATAATGTTCCTAGTGATATTTCAGTTACTAACCTTGAGATTGAATATGGTGCACTTTTAAATCCAGATTTTGAAGGGCGAATTCTCTTTTATTTTAGAAGACCATTTGACACTTCAAAAATGAACGAAGAAGAAAGAAAAATATATGAATCAGAATCTCCTCTTCATAAAGAAAAACTAGAGGCACTAAAAGCAAAGATTTTGTCATTATACCCGGACTATGTTCGATATTACGATGTTAATTACGATGAAAAAACGAAAAGTTTAACTGGCTTAGATGCTCTTATGGAACAGATTTATAACGATCTCACAAGAGTGTTTGTTATCGATTATAAATACTTAAATAGTCTTTCAAATTATCAAAGGGCAATCATGAACAGTGAGGCCTACTTCGAAAACTTCTATAAGAATGCTTATTTCCGTGATCATCTAGCTGACACTGTTGACCCTAATAGTGAACTTACAGAAAACTTTGAGGATGGCAGGTACGAAGATATTCCTTGTTTAAGGTATGTAACTGGTTCTCCTGGAATGGGAAGAAAGACTACTATAGCGTGCTTATATAAGTTAGCTAAAGAAACTAATAAAGATTATGTTATTCCATTTGTGTTTGGACTAGATAAATATACAGAAGATAGAAGATGTCTTTTAGATACCCTGATTTCATTTTATGAAGAAAAACTAGGATATAAACACTATAAGGCAAAAAACGTTTTTACTCTTGCTGACCTTATCAAATATAACGACGAACATGATAAGCATCATTTTCAAATCTTTATCATGAATTATCATCAAGATATTATTCAGCTCCTTAAAGAATTAGAATTCTATATTAAAGAAATGTATCATACAACTTTCTATATTATGGGAAATAGCGAGGTTCATGACTATGTTCCATATTTAGATTTTGCATTCCATTCTGACTTCATTGCTTTAGAAGAACTTAATGATGAAGAAAAATTAGAAATCATCAATAGACTTTGTCAAAGAAAACATAAAGAACTATCTTCTATTGTTGTTCAAAAAATAATGAGCAAAGAAAATAGTGGTATACCTATATATTTATCATTGGTGGTAGAAAGATTATTAATGCTTGATAGTGATGACTTTGCTAGCATCAGACAAATGGGTGATGGAATGGATGCAATTAATCATTGTATGATTAATATTGTTAGAAATATTGGTGAAGATGTCTATTCCATTACCAAGGAATTATTCCAAACTCTAGCGGAAAGAATCAACCTTGATTTGGTTATGCATATTCTTTATTTAGCTAGCCATAAATGTTCGTTAAGAATCGACCAATATCAAAGCTTCTTTGCCTTTATTAATAAAGAATATAATCAACTTGATTTCTCATTATTAGTCAACACAATCCCATCTTTATTTATGCCTATCACTATGTCTGATAGTTTGCAATTTGCATTTAATATCGCTCTAGAAGTTGCTAAAGAGTTAAGTGAAAAATATATCGACGGTGAACTTATTGATAAATATATCGAGTTTATTGGAGATGAAGGCGAAAACATCTTCTTTAAAATGAAAATTTATCGTTTTATTGGTGACGTGGAAGACTTTTATAATGCCTTTATCACTTTCCTAAATAGAAAAAAGCCAGATAACGATTCTAATATCTTAGATAGTGATTTCATTATATGCATGAACGACATCGCTTCTTTATTAAAAGAAGATAATGACGACTTTTTAACTAAATTTATAGTTTATTCTTTAGAACAAATTATCTCCAATAATTTAGATGAAATAGCTAGGAATCGTATCTTGAGTGTTATTTTCTATCCTTTCATCTTTGGGGTTGGTTCTGAAAAAGAAAAAGCAGAAACAATAAAAGGCATGAACGAAGTAACTGAATATTTAAATAAAGTCGCTAACGATAAAAATGAAAATTATAACCTTGTAGCAGGCTTGGTAAATTATCTTAATACTGGCGTCAAAATAGCAAAGTATCACGATGCTTTAGAAATTGAGGAAAGCGAAAAATACGAAGCCTCTGTCGATGAATTAGAATCTAATTTCAATCAAAATGCTTTCTATCAGTTGCTTAATGAAGCCACAATAGCGACAAGGTTTTACGTCACATTTAACGATCTAGCGGTTCTTGTTCGCACAATTACAGTGATGAATTATGATAGTCAAATTGTTAAATATGAAGACTATTATCAGGACTTTGTTAATAGACATCTAGATTTAGCAAAACTTAATACTGCTCTTGAAAATGATGATTTTGATTTATGGCGAAAAATTGATGGAGTCAATATGGTTGCCGCTTTGTTTTATGAACTCCTGCTATATAGATGTTTGAAAGGCGAAGAAGAATATCATAAAAAACTTAATGATTATTTGAAGATGGCGGAACTCATTTTGCAACATGATTTCTTCGACTTAAGAAAAGCAAATGTGGTGGAATCATATTTTGTTGAATCTCTATTTGGAACCTTTGCATCTTTAGTCAATGATGAAAATGTTGATGAAATCACTAAATATAATCTTAAAGATTGGCTACGCATAAGAAGCAAAGAAATGACATTATCAGGACTAGCGAATTATACTTTTATCAAATCGTATGCATCAATTCTTGTTGAAGATGTTAATGGCATTCCTAGTGAAGATTTCTTCTTCTTATATCCGCTTATTTATAAGCGTGTCCAACATGAGTATGATTTAGAAATATTCAATGTTGCTTTTGAACTATTATCTTTATCTAGTTGCTTATATAAAAGTGAAGTCGATTTAGAATTCCTTTATTTGATCGGATTATATATTGAAAATAATGATGAATATACATTCCAAGTTTATTCATATCTTTCTGCGTTACTTTATTACCAAGGGCGTAATGTCAAAGAAGATGATTTAATCTCTAACACCTATGCCTATTTATACGATGACTTTGAATTTGAAAATCAAGAAGCGTTAGAAGAATGGACAAATAACTATTTGAAATACGCAGCACGTCTAGTGCCTGAATAGAGATAAGTAGTATAATTAAAATTACGAGAGGAACTAAATGAAATGAAAGAAAACGCAATTATTGTTAGATGGCTAGATACCATCAAGATTCATGTTGATTTTGATAATTTCTACGATAGTGTTTGCTCGGTAATTAATGCAGATAGATTGAGTACAGTTCATACCACTGGAACCAAACGGCTATCATCCTTATTGGGGGTTCATTTAATAGGCTTTGTCAATCGTGATGGAAATGATATCAATAATGATAGAGCGTGTGAATTGACTGATTATGATTATTTAGGCTCAATGCTTTTCTTATGTAAGACCGATGACAACCTTAATCCTCTTCCTTTTAATGAAGATGAGTTAGAAAAAGTTTATAACTATTTAACAAATGGATTAGATAAAGCAGATAGACTAATACCATATATCCTTAGATATCATGTTACCGCTAAATGGCCAAATAATTTTGATGACCATGTTGATTATGATTTAGCGTATCCTCTTTTTGATTGTGGTGATGACCCAATTAACTGCGACCATTTTGATGGTTTGTTAGATATCAAATCTTTTGACTTCAATGAAGAAGCAGCTTCTTTATTGGTTAGATTAGGTGAAAAAGAATACAAAATATCTCCTAAAGTTGGTGGAGAAGCAATAAATATTGAATTTGATTATTTTAGAGATCCAGAAATTGAAACAACTCGTAGGGTTGGAACTATATCTATTTGGCTCGAAAAACATGAAATTGATATGGATGATGGAATAAAGGGTGTATTAGTTATCGAAGAAGAAACTAGATTAGATCCACCTGGAGAATTTCCACCAGTAATAACTGAAGTTGGAGAGATTATCGATCCAAATCCAAATGATGACGATAGAGATAATAGTGTGACTTTTGAAAACACCATAAATTACTTCTATCTTTGGTTTATCAGCGAAGAACATGATTTCGCTCTTGGGGCTTTCAAATACTATTATGAAGATGAAAACGATATGACAGCACCAACTAATAAGTTCTTTATACCTATTTATTTAAATAAAGAAACGAAATATATGAGCAATATGTCTTACGAAGAAGACGGGCAAAAGAAAACCTTGTTCCAGGTATACACTTATAAACTAATAAAGGATGAATAGATATGGCTATTAAGTTAAAAGTACATAAAGCTAGTGGTGATTATGATGTCGGAGCGTCTAAATTTTTAGGCAGTCCAGTTTTACCTGATAAATGGATAAACGCTTTTGATAATGACACGATTTTCTTTCTTCAAATTAGACTTAGAGACATCAAAGATTTAGATGAAGAGAATCGTTTACCACATGAAGGATATTTATATATCTTTTTAGACACCGCTGGTAGTGAATATGATTTAAAACCAATTGTTAAATATACAAAGACTGAACCACTTAACGTGGTGACAGGATTTAATGAAATAGTGGAAGAATATGAACAATACGTTGATGACTATCTCATCGAATTTGAAAAATGTGACGACTATGATAGCGGCAATAAGTTATTTGGCAAGCCAAATGATTGGAATTATGAAGGCGATCCAAAAGAATTATTGTTCCAATTTGACCCACTAGATAGCGATATGGGTATTTTCTCCAATTTAGATGGTTTTATCTATTTCTTCTTTGGAAAAGATAGGAAGACCTTTAAGGATGTAGAGATTATGGAGGAATTTTCATAATGCCTACTATTGAGGAAATCAAATCCAAAGTACTCGAACTCTGCGAAGAAAGAGAGCCGAAAGGCTATCTTATTAATCCTTTATTAAAAGAATTAAACTCTATTGTAAACGAAGTCTATGGTGGGGATAGCCCAGCTTCTTTGTTTAATCAATATTACGATTATTGTTTTATTGCCCAAGCTTATGAAAAGATCGGGAGATTTGCCTTGGCTGCTAACTTTTACGTAAAAGCAATCCAAGGCGGATATCAATATTTTATTGCTACTCAAGATGCTCCAGAACAAATTGATAAAGTATATTATCGTGCTTTATTAGCAAGAAATTTTTATGTCGATGATGATTGTCTAGATATCGAAGAGATGGTTAGAGGCACAGGCCTCATTGAAGAAAGTAGTAGATTTAAAACATATGAAATGGTAATGAATAGACGCCGTACCTTAAAACACGACCCGGTCGAAATGACTGATAAATATTTAAATGTTATCGATGAAGTCGAAGAAGAGATTGAACAAGTCCGAATGAATAGTGGAAGAGGCGGATGTCATGAATTATGGCTTTTAAAAACTGAAGCCCTAGCGAAAAGAGGAATTAGGTGGCGTTCACCCGCAATATTAAATCCAAGAGTGAGATTTGATTGATAAACAAAACTCTTCGCACGCATGCACATTTGTAGTATAATAATTATCACGTATGGCTCAAAGAAAAATTAGTTTAACTGCAAAAGTAATTTTAATTGTTACTGCTTTTTTGGTTGCCGTTGATGTCGTGCTTGGCATTGTCATGATTAATCTTTCCGCAAAAAGCACGAGAGAAGTTTTAAATCACAAGATGCTCGAATTAGCGCAGACAGCCGCTAAACTTGTTAATGGTGATGAAATTAAAGCTTTAACTGTTGCTGATAAAGAAAATAATACCGAACCATATAAAAAGAACTACGATATACTCGCTGCTTTTAAAACCAGCGCTCAAGAAAATGGTGCTGATTTAGCGTTTATTTATTGTTTGGTTAGAGTTAGTCCAGAAAAGATTGTTTTTTCAATCGATCCTTCTGACGATCCTGCCATTTTTTTGACTGAAGAGCCAATTTATACTGATGCAATGATTGCTGCTACATATGGCACCGCTGGTGTTGATAGTCAGGCTTATGAAGATAGATGGGGAAAATTATATAGTGCATATGCTCCTGTTTTTGGAAGTGACAATCAAGTTGCCGCTGTTGTTGGAGTTGATGTATGGGCTAAATGGTATGATATAGAAATCACCAATAGTGCTATCGCAATCTCGGCTATTGGTGCAGTAACTATTGCTGCTGGAGTCTTGATCGCGTTATTAATCACAATTAGATTAAGAAAGAGGTTTGACTCTCTTACTACCGATATGGCTTCTTTAGAAAGTGACTTGCAAAAGCTTCTTGTAGAAATTAGAAAACCTACTGATTTTAACCCTGATGTAAGTTCTGATAATATTCGTGGTGACGAAATTGCTGTCCTAAAGAATAAAATCAATATCGCTCAAGAGGAAGTTAGACAATATATCGCTTATAGTGAACGTAAGGCATATACGGACTCTCTAACTCAAATCGGAAATCGCCTTGCTTATTTTGAAAGAGTAAAGGATATTAATAACAAAATTAATTCTGGTGAAGATTTTTGCTTTACCGTTTTGGTTTATGATGTCAACGGTTTAAAAGATATCAACGATACGTATGGACATGAATCCGGTGATATTGCGTTAGTAGTTGCTGCCGATTTAATTCAAAAGATTTTTGGAGTTGAAAACACTTATCGTATTGGGGGAGATGAAATTGTTATTATCATGGAAAATGAAAATGGCAGTGATATTTCTCATATGAATGATGAATTAAGTGATCAACTCGCAATATTTAACGAAAGCAAAGACGCAATTCAAACTCCAATTAGCCTATCTTATGGTTTGGCTAAATATGATAAGGAAACTGATAAAGAATTCCTTGATGTCTTTAGACGCGCTGATAAAGACATGTATGATTGTAAAAATGCTTACTATAAAGAATCTGGTAAGAGACGTAAAAAATAATATTATTATTTATGGTTTATAAATAGTATAATGTGAGTTAAGGTAAACGATATGATAACATTTGATCAAAAAATAGTTGAAAAAATAGTTGAATACTTTGATCAACTTAATCCAGATTGGCCAATTGGCAATCTTATTTTAAGCATTATTTCTCTAGTTCTTTGTGTTTTGTTAGTTGGTATTATTGGCATCGAAAGAGAAAAACGAGGCCGTAGTGCTGGTTTAAGAACCCATTTACTTGTTGGTGTTGCTTCTAACATCATCATGATTATTTCTATTTATGGATTCCCCACTGGGGCAACTAAAGATGCCGCTAGATTAGCCGCTCAAGTCATTACTGGTGTTGGTTTCTTAGGTGCTGGTGCTATCATTCATCATAATAGTGACATTAAAGGTTTAACAACCGCTGGTACTATTTGGGTATCAATGGCTATTGGCATTGCATGTGGTTCATATAATTTCTTCCTCGCTATTATGGGAACTTCATTAATCTTTATCATCCTTACTGCTTTTAAGAAAGTGGAAACAAGAATTAGTAAGAAAAGCCCAACTGTGGTTATGGTTGTGAAAAATGATATTCCTGCTATTTCTAAAATTTTAGAAATCAGTAAAGAATTTGAATATCAAGTTCATGGCGTTACAACCGCCATCTATGATGAAAAGAACATTGAATTAACTTTTAGGGTGACTCTTGTTGGTGCTGAGGGAAGAGTAAACGAATATATCAATAGATTAGAAAGCGACACACAAGCTGTCAGTGTTCATCTTCTCAATCACTTCTAGTCAAAATAAGCCATATATGTTTGATGTTTGAGAATAATACTTCAGAAATGGAGTATTTTTCTTATTAAAAAAGGATAAAATATTTATATAGTATTTTTGGAGATAGATTATGGGTTACACAAAGGAAGATATTCACTCAATCGTTTTAAAACAACGCGAGTTTTTCTTATCTGGAAAGACTTTAGACATTAAGTTTAGAAAAGAGCAACTTAAAAAGTTAAAAGAAGCAATTATTAGAAATGAAGCAAAAATAACTAAAGCTTTATATGAAGATTTAGGCAGAAGCGATGCTGAAGCATATTTCTGTGATATTGGTGACGTTATCATGGAAATCAACGAGTACATTAAAGGACTTAGCAAATGGAACCGTCCAGAAACACACTTTTCTGGCTTAGCTTGTTTTCCTAGTTTATTTACTAAAGTCTATAAACTTCCTTATGGTGTTTCATTAATTATCTCCCCATTTAACTTTCCGTTCTTACTATCATTAGGCGTTTTAGCCGCTTCTATGGCAGGAGGAAATACTGCTTTAATTAAAGCCAGTAGCAAATCAAAGTCTTCCACTCAAGTTCTTAAAGAACTTATTGCCGAAACTTTCGATCCAAGTTATGTCATTGTTATCGATGGTGGACATGATGTTGCAGACTATTGCCTAGAAGAAAGAGTGGAAAAGATTTTCTATACCGGTTCTCCAAATGTCGGCAAGCACGTTATGGAAATGGCCAGTAAAAACTTAACTCCAGTAACCCTTGAACTCGGTGGAGAAAATGGTAACTGGTGTCTTATAAGAAAAGACGCAGATTTAAAAGATGCAGCGAGAAAGATAGCGTTCTTCAAAATCTGCAATTCTGGTCAAGTATGTATCAACATCAATCAAGTCGCTGTTGCAAAAGAAGTAGCAAAAGAGTTTATTGAAGAACTCAAGGCTGCAATTATTAAACAAATTGGCGAAAAAGCATTTGAGAACGAAGAATATCCAAAACTTATCACCACAAGAGCATATGACAATATCGCTAAAGAAGCCGAAGAATATCGTGATAGAATCGTTTTTGGTGGAGAAGGAAATCCAGAAACACAAAAATATTCACCTACCATTATCTATCCGGTTAAAGTAGATGAACCAATCGTCAATCATGAAATCTTTGGGCCTTTGCTTCCAATCGTGGAATATGAAGATGATAAGGTTGATGAGATGCTTGATGTTATTGCTAGAAGAGAACATGGCCTAGCTTTTTATGTCTTTACTAAAAACAAAAAATGGGCAAAGAAAGTGATGAGAAGTCAACAATACGGTGGTGGATGTATTAACGAAGTGTGTCTGCACCTCATGGTTAAAGGTGTTCCGTTTAATGGAGTTGGTCATTCAGGTATGGGTGCCTATCATGGAGTTTGGGGATTTAGAGAATTCACACATCCTTCAACAGTAATGATTGGTTCCACTCACTTCAATTTATCGTTAAGAGAACACCCATATAACAAAAAGAAAAAGAAGATTCTATCTTCTTTCCTTAAATAATTTTTAATTTTACTTTTGCAAATACGAATCAACTTTATCGTAATGGGCTTGGAACAAGTCGCTAATTTTGTTATCGATTTCAGCATCTCCGCTATTGAGAGCAAGACATTCTTTCATTAATTCGCCAGCTTCGGTTCTCGCATTACTTGAGCCTCTAAATATCGCAGTGTTGAATGTTGAATCTTTGACTTCTGCGATTTTTTTAAGGTTATCGGCCACCGCGATTTTATATAAATTGGTTTCGTCTTCTTTAACGTTGATAGCGGCTTTATATTGTTCAGTTTGATATGAACTATTTCTAATTCCCATATAGCCAGTTTCAAGCGCCCAAGAAGAGGAATTAGATTTATTGGTTATATGTTTCCATAATAGATAAGCCGCTAAAGAACGATTTTCGTCTTTATGGTCAAGGATACAAACTGATGGGCCTTGGTTAATAGAAGAATAATCTTTTCCTTCTGGATGAGGAATTTTAGCTACTCCGATCGCAAAAGGATTTTTCTCGTTATAGTTATAAGATAGACCAGCAGTGGAAGAGATGGTGAATAACGCTCTCCTAGAAGTGAATAGACTAGAAACATAATCATCATAGGTGCCTCTAGTTTGTAAATATCCAGCATCAAAAGCAACACTCATTTTCTTAACGATGTCCTTCATGTTTTGATTGTTGAAGTCGATTGCGCCCCTTCCGTCATCATTGATATGTGTATATCCATACTGATATTGAGAAGCGAGAGTAATGAAGAAGTTTTCATCAGAATCTATGGTAAATATGCCACTTTTGTCAGTCTTATTATAAATTTTGTGATCATTATCTTGAGCTTCATTATAGTCATAAATTGCCGGGCAAAGGTTATCAAATAACTCTTCCCAGGTTAGATTGTCTAGATATTCTTTACTGAGTGGTTGCCCATTGTTAATTGAGTTATTAAACGCTGAAAGATCTAATCCGATTAATACACTAGCGTTATAATACATGAGTTCGGTAGATTTACAAAATGGGAGGGAATAAATTCCGCTTACTGAATAGTGTTGACCTTCTTTAATAAAGGCAGAAATATAGTCATCTTTTTCTTCACCGACCAAGCCATAATCAGCGTTATTTAAATATTTATCAATGTTAACCGCATACCCCTGTGCAAGATATTTAACAACATTATCAGGATAGCATTGGGCTAAATCTGGATAGTCTTCCTTAAAGAAACCACTGACGATGATTTTTTCAATTGCCGCATAGTTGCCACTTCCTAAAGGATTATATAGTCTTACTTTGACGTGTGGTTCTGCTTTTTGAAAATCATCAACCATGGCTTGCAGTGCATCATGATAATATTGATCGGCCATACATAAAAAATCGATGGAAGTATCTTCTTTAATTATGCAGTTTTCTTCTTCCTTTTTTGGTTCATCATCGCCGTTTTGCTGTTGGTTACAGCCTGCAAGAATGAATGGAATTAATAAGATGTAAAGTGTATTTTTCTTCATAATGCTTTTAACATTTTATATCATTTTGATAAAATGTTGACAATGAAAAAGAAAGTCAGACTCCCAATTAGAATCAAATTATCGATAATGTCAGTTATCACTATCGCGATTGCTGGCGTTACTTTAGGTATCTTTCTATCTAATTCATTTAAGAATTCTGCTTATGACGCGGCATCTAATACTTTGGCAAGCGTTTCTAATAACGCTGCTTCGTCTTTACAAGACACAATTACTTCAACAGAAACTTCAATGAAATTACTAGTTAATCAAATTGGTTATAACTATGATTTCGCTAATCATATTGAGACAGTTTCAACTTCTGCTGAATCATTAGAAAAGATTAAAGTCGCTTTAGCGGGTGCTGATGGAGTTGGCGATGGTTCTACAATTATTGGAGCGATGGATTATTTAATCGTCAGTGATAAAAATATCGAATCTGCAACGATGTATTCTCCATATGTCACCGAATCGATACGTAATAGATTATTTGCAACTAGCGAAAGCAAGATTGAATTTACCCCTGAAAGATATAACAAATTAAAAGAACATCCAGGTAAATCACTTTGGTTTTTTAAAGGCACAAACGAATTATATGTTTGGAAAGCGCTTGTGAATTATGGTGTTGAAGATAACTACAACATGAAAGTAGTGGGATATATTGAATATGGATTTAATCGCACTTCTTTCTTAAGTTCACTAACTGATACTGCCTATGAAAACGAAGGTATGTATCTATATGATGATAATAATACTTTAGTTTTAAGTGTTTCTTCTGGTGTGACTTCGGTTGATGATGGAGTTAAAAATGAGGCGAATATTAATAGTGGTGTAACTAGATTTTCTAATTACACGGTTAGTAGAAACGATATTTCTAGTGAAGGATGGAAATATATCAGCTTTATTAATCATAATTCCATTCAAGCCACCACAAGACAATCGACCTTATTAACAATTATTATTGTTGCTTCAAGCGTTGTGGCTGCTGCTTTAATCGCTTTCTTCTTGTCTTCTGGAGATATTAAGAGAATTAAAAATCTCGCTAAAGCTGCTGGATCAATTTCAGATGGTGACTACGATGTGAGAGTGAAAACGGTTGGAAATGATGAAGTCACCGATGTGAGTGTGGCCTTTAATTCCATGGCCAAGCAAATTCAAGATGCCTTAAACGATTTAATTCTCCAGCAAGATAGTATTTCTGAAAACTTCGCTACAATCTTATCAAATAAATCTGGTGAATCTGGGAATCACGTTAAACGTGTTAGCGAATATAGTGCGGTTCTCGCTCAAGAATTAGGTTTCAGTGAATCTGAGGTGCACGATATTAGAATTGCTTCCATGCTTCACGATGTTGGCAAAATAATGGTTGATGAAAGTATTCTCCATAAACCAGGTAGATTTACTGATGAAGAATATAAGATTATGAAACAACACGTTGTTTATGGTGGACAACTTCTTAAAGGCGTTCCTGGTAACATTATGCAGTTAGGCGCTATTATCGCTGAATTCCATCACGAAAGATATGATGGTTTTGGCTATGTCCGTGGCTTAATGGGCGACGATATTCCTAAAGAAGCACAAATTACTTCTGTAGCAGACGTCTTTGACGCTCTTGTTAGTAAGCGTTGTTATAAAGATGAATGGACTATTGAGGATGCATATAAAGAAATTGTTTCACAAAAAGGCAAACAGTTTGGCCCAGACGTTGTTGATGCTTTTGTTAGAAGATTTGACGATTTCAAGAGAATTGCTCAAGAGTATAAAGACAAAGATTGATGAGGAGAAATCCTCATTTCTTTTTCTAGAAAGTATCAAGATTTTTTGATAATAATTGCAAAGACATAATTTATAAATTATCATTTTGTAATAGTAGGTAAGAATTATGAGTCACAGTTTTAGAAATGATTATTCATCATTATGTCATCCACGCATTTTAAAGGCGCTGGAGGAATTTTCTCTTGAACAAAATATCACTTATGGATTGGACAGACATTCCGAAAAAGCCAGTGAGTATATTAGAAAGATTTTTAATACTCCTAACGCAGATATTCATTATCTAGTAGGTGGAACACTAACTAATGTTACTTTTATTTCCTACGCTCTTAGACCATACGAAGGTGTAATTGCAGTTAAAAGCGCTCATATCAATGTTCATGAAACAGCAGCGGTAGAGGCTAGCGGCCATAAGATTTTTACTGTTGAAGGAAAAGATGGAAAGCTTTATCCGGAAGATGTCATTAAAGCATTAAAAGCAAATACTGATGAACACATGGTCAAACTAAAGCTTGTTTATATCTCAAATTCCACCGAAACTGGAACCATCTATTCTAAACAAGAACTTCTCGATTTAGCAGGAGTTTGTCGCGAATTTGGACTTTATTTGTTTATAGATGGTGCTAGATTAGGTAGTGCTTTGACTAGTAAATATAATGATGTAGAACCAGAATTATTAGGAACAGTTTGCGATGCCTTTTATATTGGCGGAGCAAAGAATGGACTGCTTCTAGGCGAAGCTTTAGTTATTAACAATCCTGACTTACAAGATTCATTTAGATATCACATTAAAAATAGAGGTGCCATGATCTCCAAAGGATATTTGTTAGGTATCCAATTCGAAGAAGCTTTTAAGGATGGCTTATATTTTGAAATCGCTAAGGAGACAAATAATGTCGCTGATTATTTAAAAGAAGAGCTTAATAAGATTGGCTATGAAACACCTAACTCACCAACCAATCAAGTCTTTGTGACAGTCTGTAATAATCTTGGTGAAGATATCATTAAAGAGTTTGATGTTGAACTATGGGAGAAAAAAGAAAATGAGATAACAATTAGATTTGTTGTTTCATTTGTCACAACCAAAAATGATGTTGATAATTTAATAAATTATCTTCGAAATTATAAATAATTATTTACTTATATATTTTTATTGAATGATACTTTTATAATAAAAAGTAGTGTAAAATAAGATATCTTAAGCTTATGAATATTTTGCTTACCAACGATGATGGATACTTTGCTATAGGAGTTAAACTGCTCAAAGAAAAACTTGCCAAATATGGGCGAGTTGTTATTGTTGCTCCTAAAAAAGCGATGAGTGCAAAGAGTGTTTCTATTGTTTTAGGTAGAGCTGTTGAAGTTCAAAAAGTTAATGAAGACATCTTTTATATGGATGGAACCCCTGCTGATTGTGTGGCATTTGGCCTTTCTAGCCTAAATATCGATTTTGATTTAGTGGTTTCAGGATGTAATGATGGCTTCAATGTTTCTTATGACACAATGTATAGTGGAACTGTTGGTGCTTGTTTACAAGCACTGACATATCGTAAACCTGCGATAGCAGTATCTTGCCAAGGAAATTTCGCTATCGTTGGTGACTATTTCGATTTAGTGATGGAACACATCCTTAATAACAAACTTTTAAGCACTGAATATTTGCTTAATGTCAACTTCCCATTAGGTAGTGCTGTTAAGCAAATAGTTAATACAAGTATTTACTATCGTCCGGAAGTGACGTATTATTATGAACAAAATCCTGGACATTATTACGCAACAAGAGATATTCATGACGAAGAATGTCCGGAAGAAAATACTGATGTCTATGCAGTTCATCATGGACAAGTATCAATTACGAAATTAAGTAAGACTTTTGAATATAGGAGGTAATTCAACATGGGAGAAATTACTGTTAAGGAAAGCAAACAAGTACCTACAGGTCCACAACCAAAGAAAAAACGTATGTGGTGGAGAATCTTACTAGCATTCTTAGGAGGCTTTATCTTCTTCCCACTTTCTGTGGCTGGTGCAGGCGCTATCGTTGGTACGGTGCTAACAACTAGCCAAGTCGTTTCAATGACTGGTAATGATCCAGAACAAGTCATTGGTGTGGAGTATCGTGATAAAACCCTTCTCCAAACCGTAATGGCGTTAATGCAAAAGAAATTTGACACTTTAGGTGATCTTAATGATGTGACACCTTTGGTGAAGAAGACATTTGACGAACAAATCAATCCTGCATTAAAAGAAGCAATCAAATTCGAATTTGACTGGGAAGAAGTAAAAACTCACCCATTCCAAAACGGAACATCTGAAAACAAAGCTTTAGGCGAATATTTACAAGAGGCTTTGACAAATGGTGTGAAGATTGCCAACCTTGTAAAAGATGTTGATAACTTAAAAGGTGTATATAATTATTTCCTCTATGACGTCCAAAAAGATGAGAATGGCAATGTCATTTATGATGCAGACGGCAACGTCACAATCGATAAAACAAAACCATATTCAATTGCTAATTTCATGGATGGCGCTGATTTCCTAAATGGAGTCATGGACTATATCAAAATTGGTGATGTTGTTGAAGTTACAAGCACCTCCCCAAAGATTTTACAAACAATGCAAAACTGGAGAGTTGGCAACATCAACGAAAAAGTTGAAACTTTAAAGATTGGCTCTTTATTCACTGAAAGTGAAATCAATGGCAATCCACTTTTAAAGAGCGTTCAAAACTACACCTTAAATGATCTTTCTAAAGAAGAGACAATTGATACATTAAAAGTTGGAGATTTAATTGGTGATAGTGAATCAACTTTAATGACTAAAATTGGCACATTCTATGTTGCTAATCTTAAAGGTTATACAGTCAACGTTGATGGCGAGGGAAACAAGACTGTTGATAAGTCAACTAAATTTGAAATGACCGAGCATCTATTAATTTCTGATATTTATGGTCCAAACCCTGATAGCGCTCTTATGAAAGCCCTCATCGAAAGAAACTACACAGTGGCCGACCTTTCTGATGAAGATAAGATCATGAGTTTAAAACTCAAAGAGGTCATCAGTGATATTGATGAAAATAGTATCCTAAATTCATATAAAGAAGAAACATTAAGTGAATTAAAGAATAAGGATGTTAACACCATTTGCTTAACTGATATTTTAAAAGAAGAAGTGTACACAAATCCTTCAAATCCAAAATATAACAAAGTTATCGCTGCTATTTTAAAGAATGAAAGACATGATCGCTTCTTAGCAGCGGTTGATGCTGGATATATCGGCACTGAAGAAGAATGGCTAAATATTGTTGACCCTGTTTCTGGACAAAAAGAAAACGCTAAATATAAAGCAACTGTTAACACATTAACTAATTACGATTCTATCAAGAATTTAAAACTTGAAGATGTTATCGAAAATACTTCTAATAATAAAGTTTTAACTTCATTATTCGCTGCTGGTGCAACCGTGGGCAATATGAATGAAAAGATCAATACCCTTAAGCTAGGTGATGTTATCGATACATCAACTTTAGCGGAAGGCAGTGTTGCTAAAAACTTTATTACTGCGATTGACGCTGATCCAGAATCTAATATTGGCAACTTAGGCGAAAAGATTGGTGACGTCAAAATGGGTGATGCCTTTGGTTTACCAAAGAAAGATGATGGAACTTTCAAAGTTTGGTCAGAATATACCACAGCAGAAAAAGATGATTTTAACTATGTATTATGTACTTTAGCAAATACATCGCTTGATGGTTTGAAAACCAAGATGAGCAACTTAAAATTAGGTGAAGTTCTCGAAATCGAAGAAGGATCATTACTTGATTATGATGACGTTAAGAACTCCAACATTAACGATTCAGACGCTCTCATTACAGCGATTAAGAACAATGCTAAGCTATCTCAACTTATCACTGTCGGTGAAGATTCACCAAAAATCTTAAAGACTCTTACTGATTATCAAGGTCTTGATGTTAATGATAAGCCTGTCTATGGACCAAATGGTGCTAATATTACAAATCTTGAAACAAAGTTAAATACTTTAAAACTTAATGAGATTATCACTGTTGATGCCGGTTCATCTCAAATATTGAAGTCTCTTCAAAATACCACTGTCTTTGGAGAGGGAACAGATAACCTTGAATACTCAATTAATCACTTAAAATTCAACCAAGTCTTTACAGAGGAACAATGCACTGGCGCTACTGCAAGCGACATTATGAAGGTTTTATGGGAAGAAAATGATGATGGTGATTTCGAAGTTACCGCTATTCCAGATAAAGTGGCTGCAATGAAACTTTATAAGTTCTTAGGCAATAAGATTTATGAAGATCAAGATCCTACTAAACCAATTAGTTACACATGGTGGTACTTGTTAACAAGTAAACATGACTATGACCCAGTTCTAAGCGGTGGAAATGGATTAACAACTGCTTCTCGTGAAGTAATTAATCTTCAAGGTAATTATTTGAATCTTGTGGACGGTCTTGAATACAAGATTGGCGATATGAATAATCTTGTCTCTAATATGACGTTCCATATGCAAAACGAAAATCTCTTTAGCTTAAAAGCTGCTGGATTTATCACCATCTCTGATGAAACGCTTGGCAAAAAGATTCCTGTTGGAACATACGCAGGAGTCGAAGTTGGCGAGCTAACAATCACTCAATTCTTAAAGGCGATTGAAGACAGCCACGTCCTTATTGATTAAAATATTTAAAAAAACTTACCTCTTATGTAAAATTAATGCATAAGAGGTTTTTATTTATGGGCGAAATTACAGTAAAAGAATCTAGCAATAAACCTGCTAAGAAAAGAATGCCTTGGTGGGGCAAACTTTTAATAACATTAGGAATTATCTTTATTTTGATTCCAGGTATTTTGGTTGGCGTTATTTATGCATGTTTTTATGACGGCAGCCATAAAGCAGTGGATGTGCATGATAACGTCGAAACGGCACAAGTATTTGAAGGAGCAATTGTTGATTCCCTTGATAATACAACATCCGCAAAAAAGATGTCTGTGGCATTAAAAGACAATGACTTAAACCAAGTCTTATATAATGTCTTGAATGCGAATGCACAAATCAAAGAGTATGTTCCAAATTTCTATGTAGAAGCAAGTGAAGGAAAATATAATTTCTACATCGAAGCAAACTTTAAGAATATTTTTAAGACCAAAGTAACTCTTTATACTGAAAGTGTTATTACTGATGAACTTATTACTTTTAAAGTAAACAATATCCAAGTCGGCCGTATCGGTGGCTTTAATAATTTTAGTGGATTAGTAAATAGATTTATCGATTCCGCAACCATCACAAACGCTTTAAAATCATCAGGACTTAATCTTAACTTCTCTTTAGAGAAATTAGAAATCACTTATGCAATGAGTGACTTCCAAAATGATGTCAAGAATTTATTAAAGTTACCAAGTGAGTATAGTGGTTTGTTTGATGAAATCATCGGCAATAAAGATATAAGAACTATTTCTGCAACTGGTAACAATTTATTTGCTCTAGACATAAATCTCGCTCCATTAAAAGTAACGGCTGCAACACATGGAATTAATAACTTTACTGTTAAAAATGGCTACTATAGTGCTTTTATCAATGATTTAAGACATGATGTCGTGGGCTTACTTAATGCAAGCAAGATTCAAGCAAAAGACGCTAATGTGGTTAGCAAGTTCTTATTAGGCGGAGAAGCCGTTTTAACTACAAGTGAACAATCAACAATCAATACCTATAAGACTGCTGGCGCATTCGATGGTGTCACACACGCAACAACTCCTTATTATGATTTCACTACTGATGTAGCGAGCACTTTAAAATCCAAGGTTCAAAACCAAATAACTGAAGCAGCGGTATTAGAAATGATTACATTTGGAACACCTATTGATGTTAACCTAACTTCTAGTGATTTAGATTTGATGTTTTCTACCAGTGAAGCCTTTGCTAATATTAATTGCTTTGTCGCGGATAAATCAACTGATGGAACCACTAAAAATTATAAGGATAATTACATCATGATGGACCGCGCTTCAACCATCATGAATGGTGAAAAGATTTTCTTTGCAATTAATGTGAATTTTAATGGAGAACCTACTCAAATCTCCATTGAAGCAAGAAGAAAAGCAAGTACAGACTTCGCTACAATGAAGTTTGATATTACAAGAATTTTACTCGGTGATATCGAGGTTGGACAAAGCACAAAAGATGCCTTCTTAAGTTTGATCAATTCGGCCTTAGGAAATGACGCATTTAGTAGCGTTTTCTCCATCACAAACCAAGAGATTACATTTAACCTATCTTCTATACTTAACGAAAAGGGAATCACATCCTTAAATGCGACAGTGGATTTCGCAATTCAAAACTCAACTGCAACTGAAGATGGAAAGCTTTTGGTTTCGTTAAATCGTAAGGTGTAAAACAAATATTTGTATATTGCTACACAAATATTAGCAAATTGTTATATAATTGATATCGAAAAGGAGCATTATATTATGCCATTAGTAAATACAAAAGAAATGTTTGAAAAAGCATACAAAGGTGGCTATGCCATTGGTGCTTTTAACTGCAACAACATGGAAATCGTTCAAGCGATTACTGAAGCTGCAAAAGAATGCAACTCCCCAGTTATTCTTCAAGTCTCTGCTGGTGCTAGAAAATACGCAAAACCAGTCTACTTAAAGAAGATGGTCGAAGCTGCTGTTGAAGATACTGGTTTACCAATCGTTCTTCACTTAGATCACGGCGCAGATTTCGAAATCTGTAAAGATTGTATCGATGGTGGTTTCACATCAGTCATGATTGACTGCTCAAGCAAACCATTCGAAGAAAACATCGAAATCACACGTAAGGTTTGTGAATATGCACATAACCATGTCCCATATGTCACAGTTGAAGCTGAATTAGGTACATTAGCAGGTATCGAAGATGACGTCAAAGTTGAACATGGTGCTGAATCTTACACAAGACCAGAAGATGTTGAAGAATTCGTCCGTAGAACTGGTTGTGACAGCTTAGCTATCGCTATCGGAACAAGCCATGGTGCTTATAAATTCAAACCAGAACAATGCACACGTGATCCAAAAACTGGTAAACTCGTACCTCCTCCACTAAGATTTGATATCTTAGAAGAAGTTAGCAAGAGACTTCCTGGATTCCCAATCGTTTTACACGGTTCATCCTCTGTCAACCAAGAATACGTTGATATTATCAACGCACATGGTGGTGCATTAAAAGATGCAGTCGGTGTTCCAGAAGAACAATTAAGACAAGCAGCTAGATTAGCAGTTTGTAAGATTAATATCGATAGTGACCTCCGCTTAGCATTAACAGCAGGTATCAGAGAACACTTCGATGAACATCCAGAACACTTCGATCCACGTCAATACATTGGTGATGGTCGTAAATACGTCAAGGATATCGTTAAACACAAGATCACTGAAGTCCTTGGTAGTAACGACAAACTCTAATATTTAGATTAAGTCAATTTGGGGTCAAGGGAACTTGGCCCCTTTCATTTTATGAAAACTGTTATATTTGTTTGTCATGGAAATATTTGTCGCTCTCCAGTTGGGGAGATACTTTTTAATGAAGAAATTAAAAAGAGAGATCTGACCGATAAATATAACTGTTTTTCTAGAGCAACATCTCGAGAAGAAATTGGTAATGATATCTATCCGCCGATGAAAAGTGTATTAAGAGAATACGATATCCATTTTTCTAGACATTATGCGACACAGATAACTAGACAAGAATTTGAAGATGCTAGTTATATCTTTTATATGGATAAAAATAATTTATATTATTTAGAAAGAATGCTTGGAAGTAGTGATAAATATGTTCCCATCACAAAATATTTAGATGGACTAGATATCGAAGATCCATGGTATACAGACCGATTTGAATATGTCTTTAATAGAATTAAAGAATCGGTGGAATCAATAGTGGAACATTTTGAAGGATAATAAAAGAGCCGGCATAGCCGACTCTATTTATTTTGAAGAAATTATTCGTCTTTCTTTTCTTCTTCTGATTTTGCTTTTTCTTCTAATTTTTTCTTAGCTTCTTCACCGACTTTGTGAACTCTATTAATAGTTCTGATAATGAGGAAGAGAATTAAAGCAACTAATAAGAAGTTGATGATAGCGGAGATGAAGTTACCCCAATCGATGTAGTTGGTTGCAGCCCAGTCAACATAACGATCTGCTGGGATTTGACCCATGCTTGGCCACCATTTTGTACCATCATCTAAGACGTAGCAGTCTAAGACTGTTCTTGCTGCTTCTAAGGAGCCATCGCCAACGATTTTACCAATGATATAATTGATAATTGGTTGGAGGATACCACTTGTTAATGCAGTAACGATAGCGGTGAAAGCACCACCAATAATGACACCAACGGCCATATCGAGAACGTTACCACGAGTGATAAAATCTTTGAATTCTCCAAAGAAACCTTTCTTATTTGGATCTTTCTTTTTGCACATAACCTTTTTTGTCCTTTCTAAAATAATATATAATGATTTATACAATTTTAAAATTATTTTTTATATAAAAAGAGGAAATAATATGATTGATTTACATTTGCATCTTGATGGTTCATTATCTATCGAAGATTTTAAGTATCTAGCTAATAGATATAATTACGATTTAGGAAGTGATTTTCCTAATAATATTTATGTTAATAGTGATTGCAAATCTTTAGAAGAATATTTAGAAAGATTTAACCTTCCTCTTCAATTACTCCAAGACGAATTTTCTGTTGCTTATGCGGTTAGTAGCTTAGTTAATAGACTTTATCAAATGGGATATATCTACGCTGAAATTAGATTTGCCCCTCAACTTCATACTCAAAAAGGGATGAGTCAAGAAAACGCTGTTATTGCTGCTTGTGCTGGATTAAGAAATGGTTTGAGAGATAAGAAAAACTTTAATGCAAAACTCATTCTATGTTGCATGAGACAAGCAGATTACGAAACTAATTTACCGGCGATTATCCTGGCAGACAAGTATCGAAATGCTGGTGTAGCAGCAGTGGATCTTGCTGGACCAGAAGCTTTTAAGACTGGTGATAATTATGCAAAACTATTTGATGAAGCTAAAGAAAGAAACCTCAATATTACCATCCATGCCGGAGAAGCCTGCGGTAGCGATGAAGTGATTAGATGCGTCGATTTGTTACATGCACAAAGAATTGGACATGGTGTTCATCTTGAACTTAATAGAGATAATATTATGAAAATGACGATGAACAACATCGCCTTTGAATTTTGCCCTACAAGTAACTTACAAACTACCTCGCTTCCTAGCTATCAACATGTGCCATTAAGAGAATTTGACCGCTATGGAATAAGAGTGACAATTAATTCAGACAATATGACTGTCAGTAACACTAATGTTTTAGATGAATATCGTCATATGTATAAGACATTTAATATTCAAAAATATGAAGTCAGGCACTTCCTTATTAATTCTATTAATGCATCATTTACTTCAATGGTAGAAAAACAAGCCCTTTTAAGAGAGCTTGATCTTCGACTTACTGATTTTTATAACAAGATTATTGAAGAATAGTTACTTAACGTAGGATTCAATAAATAGTTTAGAGATTGGATTATGATATTGCTCATAGAATGTCGAACGATATGTTCTCCAGTTTTGAGTTTGTTCATCAGTTAATTGATATCCATCAAGAACCTTGGTAAGAGCGCTGTTCTTAAGGAACGGCATTTTTTCTACTCTTTCAGTGGTGAAATATGAAGATACTTTTTTGTTTTCTGAATCTAACGAGTCGTTAAGTGTAACAATCATATCGACGATTTCACTTCCTTTTCTTCTTTGTAAAGTAGGAACTGAGCCAGAACCATAGCCTAAAACAGTGTTGTATTTATTACTTAAGCCGTATGTATCTTTAATTTCTTGATATCTTTCAATTTCTTCAGGAGTGCTGCCACTTCTCTCACTGGCATAATACTCTTGAATATCAAAGATATATAGTTTATCGTTAACCGATTCGACTTTATCGCTCCATGGGTAAAGCGTGCTAGAGGCTAGTGCGTTGCAGTCTGGACATTCGCTTCTTGCTACATATAGATTGAAATCTTTGTTTGTGTCAATGTAGTTATCCAAAACTTCTTTATTAACATAGTACATCTTTGGAAGAACGATATTCTCTTCGATGAACTTTTTGAAGTGATTCTCATAATATTTAAAGATTAATCGCGTATCATCTTTATATGTAATCTGTTTAGTTAATTTACCTCTTTTAAATAGTGCAATGGAAGGAAGATTGCTAAAATAGCGGGAATTTGCTACGTATTGGAGACCAAATACATTTTCTTTGTCGACAAATTGAATGGCGTCAATACATAAAACATTACAGCCTGTTTCATCAATAAATTGATCTAAAACAGGAGCGAAGTCCGACCAACATTGGCATCCAGAACTATATATAATAAGGATAAAGGACTCTTTCTTATCAACTTTTTCGCTGACATCATCATATAAAGTTTTCTTTTGTTCTTCGTAAACGTTGCTTTTGGTTGTTCTAATTGTGCCAAAGTCAATATAGACCTTTGACGTGCCTGAACTTTGATTACATGCACCTAAAGAAAGTGATGTTGCACCTAGGAATATTAACGATAAAAATGGGACAATTTTCTTTTTCATTTTAAATAGTATACTTGCTTATAATTTTTTATGCAAAAAAATGTGCGAAAAATATATCAAAAAAATAGGGTAAATAATGATGAAAAAAATCAAAAAATTTATTAGCAAAAATAATACGATATAATCAATATAAAATTAATATTTTGTCGCATCAAAAACCCATCTAGAAATTTGCTATAAAAAAAATTATTTGTTTTTTAGCCAAAATTAATATATATTTTTTCGCGAAATATTTAAAAAATATTCTCACTGATTTTTAGAAAGGATGGGATACTTTATGGCTAAAGAAAACTGTATTATCTCACTTCAAGGCGTGAATAAAACATTCGATGGTAACACTGTCGTTGATGACTTCAACCTTGATATTACGAAAGGCGAGTTTGTAACCTTTCTTGGACCTTCTGGATGTGGAAAAACAACAACCCTCCGTATGATTGCGGGTTTTGAAACTCCAACCAGTGGCACAATTTTATTGAATGGTGAGGATATCACGCGAATTCCTCCACACAAAAGACCAATTAACACGGTCTTCCAACGTTATGCACTTTTTCCTTATTTAAATGTGTATGACAATGTCGCGTTCGGATTAAAACTTAAAAAGATTCCTTACGAAGTGACAAATCGTAAGGGTGAAACAGTCACAAAATATCGTCACTTAACAAGAAAAGAGATTGACGAAAAAGTGATGAGAGCGTTGAAAGTTATCGATCTTGAAGATCTCGAAACTAGAGACAT
Source organism: Bacilli bacterium (assembly GCA_024680795.1). Lineage (GTDB taxonomy): Bacteria > Bacillota_I > Bacilli_A > RFN20 > CAG-826 > UBA2450. Next base: position 28,556 of record JAILBR010000002.1, read on the forward strand.
CTCCACTTTATCTGGCGGTCAACAACAACGTGTCGCTATTGCTAGAGCGATTGTTAACGAACCAGAAATCTTACTTCTTGATGAACCTTTAGGTGCTCTTGACTTAAAGATGAGAAAAGAGATGCAACTTGAATTAAAGGATATGCATAAGAAATTAGGCATCACCTTCATTTATGTTACCCACGATCAAGAAGAAGCTTTAACAATGTCGGATACTATCGTGGTTATGAAGAGTGGCGAAATTCAACAAGTCGGTTCCCCAACAGATATTTATAACGAACCCGTTAATGCTTATGTCGCTAACTTCATTGGTGAATCTAACATTTATAACGCAACTATGGTGGGAAAATTAAAAGTTAAATTCCTTAACCACACATTTGATTGTGTTGATGACTTCCCACTAAATGAAAAGGTTGATGTTGTCGTTAGACCTGAAGACGTCGAAATGACTAAGATTGCCGGAGAAAAAGACCCTAACAAGTTAGTGGCTAGAATTGATAACAAAATCTTCAAAGGTATTCATTATGAATATGTTTTGATGTCAGGAAAGAGTGAAATCATTGCTCAATCCACTAAAGATCATGAACTTGGTAGTGAAGTTTATATTGATGTCGAACCAGAAAATATTCAAATCATGAAGAAGACATTAACCAAGAACATCTACCCAGAAGCTTGGTTAGACAAAAACAACAAACTCATCATTTCCGATGCTGAATTTGATGTTGATGTCACTCAATTATTAAAAGGTAGCCATGTCGATGACGAATTATATCTCATTGGTCCAGATGGCAAGAAATATGACCTTGATGACGCTGACGTCATCGCTGAAATTGGCCTTGATCAAATCGAAATCGTTGACGGTTTTGATAACGGAAACGCTAATGGTGTTATCGTTTCTATGATTTATAAAGGCGATCACTATGCTGTGATGGTGAGAACCGATGAAGAAGAGGACTTCATCGTTGATACCATGTATACCTGGAACGAGGGCGACTTAGTCTCTATCGTTGTTAAACCAGAAAATATTACTCTCACTTTGAAAGGTGATATCAGCAAATATGAAGTCGAATAAAGCTAAGCGCTTCTTTGCTTTGCAAAGGAAGTACTTATGTATTCCTTATATTATATTTTTATTGCTATTTATTATCGTTCCGATTTTAATCATTATTTTCTACGCTTTCACCAAGGAAACAATTAATCCTGAAACAGGCGTTAAGACAATATCATTAAGTGGAGAAGCATTTATCAACTTCTTCACTGATCAAAGCAAAATTAATGTTCTTGTTGTCTCATTATTTGTTGCATTATTAACAACCATTGTTTGCTTGATCATCGGATTTCCTCTCGCCTTCTTCTTGGCGGATAAGAAAGTTAATAAAAATGTGGCGTTAATTACTTTATTTATCGCCCCAATGTGGATTAACTTCGTATTACGTACCGGTGCGACTAGAGATTTACTCACTTGGCTCGGTATTAACGGAGGCAGTTATCCATATTTAGCCACCATCATCGGTATGGTGCAAAACTATCTTCCATTTGTGGTTCTTCCTTTATATACCACCATGTTGAAGCTTGACAAATCTCAAATCGAAGCGGCACGTGATTTGGGCGCAAACCCAGTGCAAGTCTTCTTTAAAAACATCATTCCTCAAGCCGTTCCTGGCATTGTCAGTGCATGTTTAATGACTTTCATGCCAACGATGTCTAGTTATGTTATTTCTGACACATTATCAGAAGGTAAAATTACCTTATTTGGTAGCTACATCGAACTCGAATTCACAAATAAAGCGTGGAATGATGGTTCCTTCATGGCATTAGTCATGCTCGTATTTATCGGTGTTACCATGGCGATCTCTATGAGATTTTCTGATGATAACAAGAAAGGAGAAGGCAAATGGTAAAGAAAATTTTTGGCCAATGCTATATTTGGCTCATCCTTATCTTAATGTATTTACCTGTCTTGGTACTCATCGCTTTCTCTTTCACTGATTCTGATCGAGTTGGTCAATGGAATGGTTTCTCCTTTGACTTATACCCAAGATTATTCCAAGACGAAGCGATTATGACCGCTTTAGGAAATACAGTATTAATCGCTATTATTTCTTCTGTCTTAGCTACACTTATCGGTACTTTAGGTGCTGTCGGTGCTTTCTATTCCAAGAAAAAGATGCGTAATACGATTGATGTTGCTACACAAATTCCAGTTGTTAATGCTGAGATTGTTGTTGCCTTCTCTCTTACCGTTATGTTCGTGTTCTTAGGCAACTTATTAAATGCATATTTATTCTCGTTCTGGACATTATTAATTGGTCATATGTGCTTATCCGTTCCATTTGTTTATATTTCTGTTAAACCAAAACTGCAACAAATGGACCCAAGCTTATATGAAGCCGCGCTTGATTTAGGATGCTCTCCTAGCCAAGCATTAGGTAAAGTAGTGGTTCCAGAAATCATGCCTGGCATTTTCTCTGGTTTCTTACTTGCCGTCACCTTATCTTTAGATGATTTCATCGTTACCGCCTTTACAAGAGGTAGTGGCTTATTATCTGGAGAAAAGAAGATTGAAACTCTTTCCACCTACATTCAAGCTAAAATCAAAAGAACAGCCGTTCCACCAGAAATGCGTGCTTTGACTACTCTTTTATTCATCTTAGTGGTTGTCGGTGTGGTTGGTGTTTCTATTTATAGAAATTACAAAGCAAATAAAATTGCTGCGAGAGTAAGGAGGGGATAAAAATGAAAAAAGTATTTAAAACATTATTATTGACCCCATTTATTCTCGGGATGTCCACTGGACTTACTAGCTGTAACAAAACTAACGACTTAACTCTTAGAATTTTAAATAGTGAAGACTATATTTATCTTAGAGATAAATCTATTCCTGGAGATAAAGATTTAGTCGATCAATTCGTCGATTATGTGGAAAGAGAATATCCTCAATATAAAGGTTTATCTGTTGTCTATGATACAAGTGACACAAATGAAACCATTTATAGTGAAATTCAAACCGGAAAGAGTAACTATGATTTAATCAATGTCTCTGAATATATGGCGCAAAGAATCGTCAACGGTGGATTCGCTAATAAAATTGATCGTAGTTTGATTCCTAATTATGACGCTTTCGCTTCAACAGAAATTAAAAATAGATTAGATTCTATTGAAACTACAGTTAAAGTCTATGACAAAAATCAAGGCAAATATGTTGATGAACCAGTGCAATTAAAAGACTATGCAGTTGGTTATATGTGGGGCACTTTAGGTATTTTATTCAACCCTTCATATTCTGGCTTCGGTAATGTCACAAAAGAAGAAATTATCGAGGATATGATGGATTATGGCAACTTATGGAATCAAAAATATAAGAATACGATATCCGTCAAAAACTCAATGCGTGACACTTATGCGGTTGGTGTTTTAGAGACATATCGCGATGAATTCCAAGCTTTAATTAATGAACTAGATCCTGATGATCCTGTTAGCCTCACTCACTATCAAAAAGAGTTTGCGAAAATCTTTAATAGATGTGACGAAAAATCAGTTTCTGAAGTGCAACAAGTATTAGAGGCACTTAAGAAAAATGTCTTCGGGCTAGAAGTTGACTCCGGCAAAGAAGATATCGTTAGTGGAAAAATCGGCATCAACCTCGCTTGGAGCGGTGACGCGACTTATTCGATGGAAAAGGCGGAAAACGCTGGATTAGAAGAAGGCTTATTCTATTCTATTCCTGAATTAGGTAGTAATATCTGGTCCGATGTCTGGATTATGCCAAACTGTTCTAGAAGCGACGCTCAATACGAATTAGCTCACTTATTCTTAGACTATTTATGTGATCCTTCTATCGCTACTAAGAATATGAGTTACACTGGCTATACTTCATTTATCGGTGGTGATGATATCCTCGAACTCGCTAGAGACTGGTACGATATTAGAACTGATGAAATTTATGAAGAAGTAGTGGATGAAGAAAGTGGAGAATCTGAATATTATACAGTTTATTCTCTTGATGAATCATCTTTAAACCAAGAAGAATGGGATTTTAAATCATTCGATTATGATGATTTCTTAGAGGCCAAACATGATGATGGTCGAAATGATGAAAAACTACATTACTTTGAGCCATACGAGAAAAAGGTTGGCGTAGAAATCGTTACTATTGAAGAACCATCTTCATATGAAGAATTATTAGAGCATGGTGATTACGTTTATCTCACTGATGATGAAGGCGAGCCTGTCTATGAATTAGATGGTGAAGGTAATCCAGTTCTTGATGAGGAAGGAAACCCAATTCAAGTTATTAAAACTTATGGCGACTTAACTATCGTTGACGCTCCTGATAGCGAACTCGAAGTAGTTGACCTATCCTATTTCTTCAATGGAACCTTCTATAAAACCGCTGAAGATAAATATGGTGAAGATTTAGCGACAATGGATGCGGGAGATGTCGTCCTATATGAAGATGATATCGACACCATATTCTACTCTGATAATTATCTTCCATATAGCTATCTTGATGAGAATAATGTTGAACAACAAAATATCTGTGTTGGACATGCATTCTTCTGTCAATATCCAGATAAAAACACCATCAACCGTTGTGCAGTTATGGAAGATTATGGCGCCAATAACGCATACGTGATGAAGATGTGGGAAAACTTCAAGAGTGATCCTCTTCCAGCCTGGGCAATTGTCGTCTTAATTGTCTTCTTGGTTGGCATCTTAGCCCTTATCGCTTACTTTGTTACTAAGAAGATCTTAATCAATCGAGTAAGAAAGGCAAGAAAGGCCGCTAATCAATAAAAATTAAAAGCACCAAGGGTTAACCAAGGTGCTTTTTAAGTGGCCTAACTAAGCGCTCTACCACCTGAGCTACGTCAAGTAAGCTTGACGGCAGGACTCGAACCTGCGACCTCTTCGTTATCGACGATAATGAAATAAGTATAGGCTCTAACTAATATTATAACAGTTTATATATTTAGATGTGTGTATAATTATTTATAGTATGGAAAAACTATTTTTTGAAATGCCGACTATTAAAAGAAAAGATGACGCTCTCGATTATGTCAATGAGTTTTCGTTATATAACTCACATATTAATGGGACCGGTGGACTAAATAGATATACTGATGACTATGAAGGATGGCTAGAAAAACTAGAGCGAGATTATATCCAAGAGCCAGATGAAGAAAGAGTGCCGGCTAGAACTTATTTTTTGGTGAGAGAAAGCGACAATAGAATAGTGGGAATGATTAATATCCGCCTTGTTTTAAATGAAAAACTATCGAAATATGGCGGACATATCGGGTATTCAATTAGGCCAACCGAAAGAAGAAAAGGATATAACAAAATCAATCTGTATCTAGGACTGAAAGTACTTGATATTTATGGCGTTAGGGAAGCGTTTTTGGATGCGGATATAGATAATCCTGCTTCATGGAAAACAATTGAAGCGCTAGGCGGAAAAAGAGTTAAAGAATATTTTAATGACGAATACACTCACTCTGTTATAGTGGATTATATTATTGATGTTAAAGAGTCACTAAAAAACAATAAACAATTCGAAGAATACATCGCCGTAAAAAAAATAAAACGGTGAATTTTTATCACCGTTAATTAGCTTGTATGGTCGGGACGACAGGATTTGAACCTGCGACCTTCTGAACCCAAATCAGACGCGATACCAAGCTACGCTACGTCCCGAATATTGGCGCGCTAGATAAGATTCGAACTCATGACCCCCACATTCGTAGTGTGATACTCTATCCAACTGAGCTACTAGCGCATCTTATTTAACTGCCCAACAATTTTTTTGGAGGTTCCAGAGGGACTTGAACCCCCGCTCGTTGAGTTGCAGTCAACTGCCTTACCAACTTGGCTATGGAACCAGTATTGCAGCGCTATGTATTATATCACTATGATAATTTTAGATACAAGAAGAGAATTAACAAATTTTACTTTTTCCTATTTATATATAAATATAGATATTAGTTAGACATATCTAACTTTTTTAGTTGACTATATATTTTTCACGCATATAATATATGTGTTAGTCATCGCTAACTGTGATGGCTATATATTTCATGGAGGAGTTAGTTAAATCTAACTAGAGAGATTATGCCAATAGTGATAGCACCAACTGATGTCGAATTAACCATTATCAAGATTATGGTTGATGACAAAACCAAAAAGCATTTGGAATCTTTAGGTATTGTCACCAATGGCAAGATTACTGTTATCTCCACACATGGTGGAAATGTCATATGTGTGGTCAAAGGTGTACGCCTTGGCCTCAATAGTGATGTTGCTAAGAAAATTCTAGTAGCGTAGAAAGGAAGGAAGTTATGCTAAAAAAACTAGATGAACTAAAAAAAGGCGAGACTGGCCTTATTAAAAAAGTGGAAGGCGAAGGAAGAATTCGCCGTCGTTTATTCGATATGGGTGTCACCCCCGGAGCAGAAGTATATTTACGTAAAGTAGCTCCACTTGGTGATCCGGTCGAAGTGACAATCAGAGGATATGAATTATCGCTTAGAAAAGCGGAAGCATGTCTTGTGACTGTCGAAGTTAAATAGTGGGGTAATGATTATGGGAGAAAAACGTATTATTGTTGCCTTAGCAGGTAACCCTAATTCAGGAAAAACCACATTATTTAACTCATTAACTGGCTCTACGGCGCACGTTGGTAATTGGCCAGGAGTTACAGTTGATAAAAGAGAAGGTACTTATAAGAAATTAGAAAAGCCAATCGATATTATCGATTTACCTGGTATTTATTCTCTATCCCCTTATACACCAGAAGAAGTTATCTCAAGAAATTATATTCTTGATGAAAAACCTGACTGTGTGATTAACGTGGTTGACGCCACAAACTTAGAAAGAAACCTTTATCTAACTACTCAATTATTGGAAATTGATGTACCACTCGTAGTAGCACTCAACATGTCTGATGTTGTTAGAAAAAACGGTGACTTAATCAATGTTGAAGAATTAAGTAAAAAACTAGGTGTACCTGTTGTTGAAATTTCCGCCTTAAAAGAGGAAAACTTAGACAGTTTAATGGCTGAAGCCTATAAGGCTGCCGCCAAAGGAAGAGTGGGAAAAACCGTCCTTGAAAGTAAAGAACTATTACACCTTATTGATGATATTAAAATTGCTTTCAAAGGAAAAGGAGTGGAAAACCCTTTGTTCCATGCGATTAAATTAGTGGAAATGGATGAACTTGAAACTAAGAGTCATCCAGATTTAATCCCAATGGTGGAAGAATTTAAAGCTAGTCACGCTGATGAAGTATTTGGTGATGACTATGAAGCCTTAATCGCAGATGCTAGATATAAATATATCTCCAGTCATTATGCGATTACATTAAGTAAAAAAGATGGAAATGCTTCTAAAGACAAATTATCTAGAAGCGACAAGATTGATAAAGTTTTAACTCATAGAATTTGGGCATTACCAATCTTTGTTCTTATTATGTTTATCATCTTCCACGTAACATTCTCCGAAGATTTATTATTCATCGGTAGAATCACCGCTTTGGCACAAGGCGTGGCATTTGACGATTTAGAGCTCATTACCGACCCATTCTGGATTAGATTCCTATCGGCTGATTATTTAACCCCTCTCGAGGAATTAGCGCCACTAAATGGTGTTCCTTCAATCGGTGTTTGGTTACAAAGTCAATTTGGATTCTGTACTGGTAGCTTAATCGAAGCTATTAGAGGCTCATTCGGTGGCGGTTTTATTGGAATCGGCATGGAAGAACACTGGTTCACATCTCTTATCTGCGATGGCTTATTTACTGGTTTAGATGCTGTCTTAAGCTTTATTCCTCAAATCATGATTCTCTTTTTATTCATCGCTATTCTCGAAGACAGCGGTTATATGGCACGTATTGCCTTTATTCTTGATAGAGCATTTAGAAAATTTGGTTTATCCGGAAAAGCATTTATTCCAATGCTAACTGGTTTCGGATGTTCGGTTCCTGGCATTATGGCCACTAGAACTCTTGAAGACGAAAAAGAAAAGAACAGAACTATTAGATTGATGACATGTTTCTCTTGTGGCGCTAAAGCACCAATCTGGGCATTATTAGCCGCGGTTGGTGTATATGCTGGATTTGATGGCGGTATCTTCGTATTTAGTATCTACTTATTAGGTATTGCCGCTGCTGTTATATTCGCATTATTCATGAAACTATTCTCGAAAGATCAATATGTTTCTCCATTCATTATGGAATTACCAGCGTATCACTTACCACAATTTAGAAACGTCATGGCCCACTTATGGGAAAAATTAAAACACTATGTCATTAAAGCTGGCACCATCATTGCTGCTAGTACTATTGTGATTTGGTTCTTAAGTAACTTTAACTGGAATTTATCTCTTGGTATGGTTGCTATTGAAGAATCGATGCTTGCTGATTTAGGTAGAACATTTAATTATTTATTCTTCCCAATCGCACCACTTGAAGGTGGATGGACAAATATCTCTGGCTGGAATGTTGGTGATGGATGGAAATATTCAGTCTCTACAATTACTGGCTTAATCGCTAAAGAAGATGTTGTTGCTACAATGGCAGAATTAGGCTTAGAAGAAGGCACAATCTTCTTACAAGTTGAAGGCGTCTATTCATTCGCTTTATTCAACTTATTCACTCTTCCGTGCTTTGCGGCAATGGGTGCTGCTTATGGCGAACAAAACAAAAAAGAATTTGGCATCACCATTCTATGGTGGCTTGGAATTAGTTATGGTGCATCATTAATCTGCTATTGGGTCATGCATTTCTGCAGAACTTTACCAGGATTAGGATATCCATTACTAGTTGTTCTTATCGGCGCTGTTATCGCTGCTGGTATCATCGTTTCTAATAGACATAAAAACGCTCAAAGAGCTAATGCTTAATTTATAAGGAGGACAAAAGAAATGCCGTGGTATGACTATTTGATTATTGCTTCGTTAGTTGCTTTTGTCTTACTTGTTATTATCTTGGATTTTGTTTTAAAGAAAAAACGCAAATCATTGAGTGGAGATTGTACAGGTAACTGTGCATCTTGCGGAGGAAATTGCTCGGATTGTGGTCATCACATCGACTGTAAGAAACTGCTTGATGAATATCATAAAGCAAACGAAGCAAAATAGTGAAAAGATAAAAAATAGGCGGGGTTCGTCATAGAATTCCGCTTTTTTATGCGCAAAATATTATAATTTGTTTTATAATAACCACATGAAAAATAAACTGACAATTAAAGAGATGAAAACTCTTGTTGAACAAGGACACCTAGAATACTTTATTGACTTGTCGAATAAACTAGAAAATAGACGACAATATTATGAAAGCTACCGTTATTTGTTACTAGCCTTCCAAAAGGGCAATAAATACGCTCTGAAACTATTATGCGAACTATGCAATAGTGGAAACCTTGATAAATATTTATCTAAAGAAGAACAGTTCAATTGGTATCTAAGAAGTTATCATGAGAATGGTGTTGATTATATCACTTATATATTAGCCCAGTGTTATAGAGAAGGAATTGGAACAAAGATTGATTTAGATAAGTATATTTTCTATCTTAATCTATGCCATGAAGATGGATCTATTACCGCCACTATCGAATTAGCGTTATGTTATGAAAATGGATTTGCAGTAGAACAAAACTATGAAAAAGCATATAAACTATACACAAGCTGTTTTGATGAACACTTTAAGCGAGATCCTATATCTTTATATAAAGAAGCATATTACCGTTACCACGAATTTGGTGGAGCGATTAAAGATTTAAATATAATTAAAGACATTTTGATAAGATCAGGAATGAATAATTCAAAGAGCCGCGAATTATACAAAGAAATCTTTGGTGAAGATTATTGCGAATAAAAAAATCCTCGATACATAGTATTAGAGGATATTTTTCTTTGATGGTGGCCCAGGACGGGGTTGAACCGCCGACACGGGGATTTTCAGTCCCCTGCTCTACCAGCTGAGCTACCGGGCCATACCTTCTGTTTAAAAAAATAGTGGCGGACCGTACGGGATTCGAACCCGTGATCTCTTCCGTGACAGGGAAGCATGCAAGGCCACTACACCAACGGTCCAGCGCTTAAATATTATCAATGATATGCACTAATAAATCAAGTTATTTTTAAAAAAATATAAAAAATAATAATATGATTTTTAATATATAAATATATTACGAGAAATTATTGTGATTTACGGAGCTTTCTAAAGAGAATGAGTGCCACTTGAACTGGCAAACCAATAAAGAATAAATACCAATAGTTTCCTTTGGCAATAAAGGTTATATACGCTGATAAAAGAATAGACCATACAAAGCAAGACATGTAAATAATGGTCCACCTACTACCTTTAAAATATCTATTAGTTAAAAAGGCTAAACCAAGTGAGCTAAATGGAACCATCCAAAGGAATGTAACCCACCATCTGTTTACATTTGGATCTGCTGTTCCCAAGTCATAAACACTTGCAATATAAACAGTCATAGATATGAAAACGATAACAGTTACAAAAAGAGACATTAATATAATCTTATTTTTAGCATTAATGGTTTTACTGATAGATGATTCAAACTCACGAGAGTTGCGGTGTTCGCTGACTAAATAGTCAAGTGTAACGCCATAATAATCAGCAATTTCTTTAAGTGTTTCAACCGATGGAATGACTGATCCATTCTCCCATCGAGACACTGTTTTATCGGTATAATTGAACTTTTCGCCGAACTCTAATTGGGTTAATCCGGCTTTTTTTCTTAAATAAATTAGATTGTTTGCAATATTTGCGCCTAAATTTTCCATACAACGTTATTATACTACTTGTGAGAGAAAATACACGCAAAATGTGCGGTTTTTGAATATTTGAAGGTATTAATTCTCATTTTCTGAGAGTGAATTCTCATCTCTCTCAAAAAAAATTCAACATTAGAGACACATAATACATATACATATATATAATTAACGCCGGTACGAAATATGAAAACACCAGTTATTTACATTTCTATAGCAGCCACAGCCCTCGGGGTTGGAGTCACAGGAGGCATCATTGCCAAGAGAATGAGTGGAGAGATCGTCGATTATGGCGATGTCGATACCAATGCTCTCGAACTCGATGGTCCAACTATGCTCCAAAAATACGAGAGCTACAAAGGAAACAACATTGAGTCTGCATTCACCGCACCTGAGCTAGTCGTTGTCGGCCTAGAAAAATATAGGTCATGCGAGCACTCGTATAGTGTGGGTAAAGGAGTTGCTTCAACGATTGTAAATCAATCAGTTAGAAACTTCCAAATTCGTAATGGCGATGATTACTTCGAGGAATCAATTTCAAAAAGTAGCATGGTCAGCTTGGCAAACCGAATGACTCAGCACACTAAAGAAGGCAATGTCACTTTATATAAAGGTTCTGCCTCAAGTGATGAAGTTGGCTCCTACTCTAACAATGGCAAAGAGTATGAACATAGTGCTTATAAAGAGTACTTGGGCAAAACACTTAATGAAATGTTTATCTACATCGTGTCAAATATGACGACCAAAGATGGAAAAATCGAGAAAGATGATGATAAATATGTCATCACACTCGATTTGGATCCAGACTTCTCAACTTATCGCTACAAATTCCAAATGAAAAACATTTCAGGATTAGATGAGCTTCCGACATTCAGTTATGTGAAATTGACATTCACGTTCGACAAAGATATGTGGCTAGAGCATCTACATGTAGATGAATCTTATAAAGCAAAGATGGGCGTCTCGGTCACCATCGTAGATAACTTCGATTACTACTATTTCCCTAATCAGGAAATGGCAATCCCAGAATTAGATACACAATTAGATTACTCGTTAGGAGGTAAAATCAAATGAAAAAAATTAATTTTAAGAAAGTATTACTTAGAGGCGGAACATTCACATTAGCATTAGCTCTTGGCTTAGTTGGTGCTTATATGGTCACTCCTCAAAAAAGAAGAACACTTAGTGCTCCATCTTCTACAACCATCACTCCAAGCACACCTATTGAAGAAACACATTTTGAAAAATTTGTTAACAAAGTGACTCGTGAAGTTACTGATGAAGGCATCCAAGGATTAGAAGCAAACTTCGATAACTTCAAAATCACTTATAAAATGAGTGAAGATGCAGTTGAAACAAACACAATTCAACTCGATGGTGGCTTCCAATTCACTATGGAAAGTCTTGAAGATATCAACTTTGTTGCTAATTTAGATATTGATTACAATGGCAAAAACTTACCATTATTAGCGGGCTTCGTTGGTAAGACCCTCTATGTTGGTGTTAAAGATATCAGAATTAAAGCATCTCAAACATCATTCGATGGTTTAATCGACACAATTGAAAACTATTATTATGCTGCTTCAGGTTTAGATTTAGATTTATCCAAAATCTATAACAAATTAAAATCTGTTATCCTTGGTGATAGCGGAGAAAAACTTGATGTCAACGCATTATTATCTAAGTTCACAAAGAAACCAACTGAAGAAGATCCAACTGGCGTTAGCTTCGAAACAGTTGAAACTACTACAGAAAATGGTTATAAATTTGACCTTAATGTTGATATGACTACATCTTCTAAAGATAAAGAAACAGAAGAAGTAAGTTATAAAACTAATAAAATTAGAGTTTCTATCGACGTTGATAAATCTTATAACTTAACAAAGGTTGATTTAAAACAACTCGACTTTGGCACATTAAGCATCAGCGGTGCTATCAACATGGAAGTCAAACCATTAAAAGTTTTACTCCCTGATTATGACTATGTTGGAAATGATGAAGGAGATGCAAATTCACCATATTACAATTCTAATTATCATTATGTTGAAGTTGTCAGTTATGATGGATGGCTCAAGAAATTAGCAAACCTCCTTTCTGAAGATAATCAAAAATTAGGTTTAGCATTCACCGCTAACATGGGCATCAATAAAGATGACGTTAAAAACGAATTAGGTAAAATCGTTGGTTCTATCAATGTTGACTTCAGCGAATTAATCGATTTAAGTGAATACAAACATGACCCATCTTATTGGGATGATGAAGAAGAAGTCGAATATGAATTTGAAGATGATCCATATGTTAAGAAAGGTTTTAAAACACGCGGATTAGATACAAATGATTTATTAAATAAAGTTAAAGATGGTTTAAAACTTGGTTTAGAATTAGACATCTATGGTCAAAACAATACTTTATATTCAAACTTAAGTTTGAATTATGAAGAAGGAGATGGCTATCTCACATTCAATAAATACCAAGTTGACGAAAATACTGAAGACGCAGTTGTTAAAGCAAAACTTGATGCTGCATCTGTCAAATGGATGATTGAAGAATTACCAGGTCTCTTCCAAAAGGAAACAAACGATAACGAAGAAAAGACAAGCGAATTATTCAGCTTTGTTACTGATAGTGAATTCGTTACTGCTGCAAAGACTGGTGACTTCTCTGGCATCCTTGATATGCTTACCACATTAAGTAATGATGACAAGAGAATCAATGTTGGCGTTGATTTAAGTTCATTAGGCTTCGACGGGACAGAAATCAGCTTAGTGTTAGATAGCACATATTCTGATGAAAACAAAGTTTTAAGCCTCAATACAACTGATATTAACTTAGGCAATTTTGCCTTAAGCTTAGGTTTAAATACTGAACAATATAAACAAGTAGATACATTAGATAAAGATGTCTATCAAAGCTTATCATTCTTACCTGGTGTCTTCGAACAAGTTGCTGATATCTTAGATACAAAGAAAACTGGCTTTGCTCTCGACGGTAGTGTCTTAAGCACAACTGATGGCACCGGCTTATTAATCGATGGTGATGGCCAATTCGACTATGGCACAAAATATGGTTACGGTGACTTAACAATCAAACAACTTAAGTACTCTAAGAAAACCGTTAATAACCCATGGGCTACACATCAAATCTCTTTAGATGTTAGAAATGATAACGAAGATAAATCAAAGAATGATATCAAATTCGTTTACGGCGATATCAATTCTAATGAAAATATCAAAGGTAAAATCACTGTTAAGACTATTACCGATATCATCGATATGGTGATGGAATTAGTCAATGATGGCGATGAAAGATTTACGAAATTCGTTGATCCAATTATGACTGCCTTAGGTATGTCTGCATTCTCATCTGTCTTAGATAGTGGCGATTACTTAAGATTCGCTAAGAATGACTTAATCAAATCCGTTGACTTCTCAGAAGAAGGAATCGTCGTTGTTATAGGTGGTAATTTATTCGGCTTAGCTAACGGTAATGATATTAGAATCAGCGTCAACTTCAAGAATGTTGTTAAAGGTTTAGAAACTAGCCAAAACATCGAATCCTTAGAAGTTAAACTCATCTATGGTACTGAAGTTGAAAGTCAAAAAGATATCTCCATCAAATTATCATTAAAAGATTTCTCTGATGAAAGATTATCCACAATTAAGTCTTATGATGCTGCAAATCCAAATGCTAAATATATGGACTTCTCTAGCATCAAAGTCTTATTAGACTTAGGTATTAGAACCACAAAACTTGGTTACTACAACTTAAGCGCAGTGGCGAATGTCAAAGCTGGTAGTGTCTTATCTACTGGTGACATTGATATCGGTGTTCACATCCTTGTTGATGGTGAAAATGTTAAATTATATTCTAAATTGACATTACCTTACATTGTAAGACGTCTATCTAGACACGCTGACTTATTATCTCCATCAGATATCACTTCTGAACTCGTCTTCGAAACATATCCAGATGGTGATCCAAATAAGACAAATGGTGTTGGCGGTTACTTCATGATTAAGAAGACTATTGATCCACGTATCGGAAAAGATAGATATGTGTATTACAAGTCCACATCTAAGAACTTCCTCGATAACATTATTAAATACTTATTAGTGGGTATTCTTGATCTTGGTGACACAATCGTCAATTCTATTGGTGATATCGACTTAGGTGGCGATAGTGGTGAAGAAAAAGCACCAGGCAAATATACAGCCTTATTACCAGAAGATGGATTCACCTATAACGGTAATGAAAATAATCCAGAATGGAACCTCATTCTTGAATTAGGCAAAGCACTTAACATCGATGCACTTAAGACCGCAAACGTCAAGATTACTGGCGCAAATGGATATCTTGCTCAATTAGTGGCAAAACTTAACGTTCAAGCTTCTATCTTGTCCTTAAATGTTAACTTAACCGCAAACTTGAACAATCCAAATCCAAATGTGACCACATTCCCATCTGATGTTCAAACTAGCTTCAATGAAATTCATAAGGCATCTCTTGCGACAGTCGTAACAAGCAGACTCAACCAAGTTGATAATCCTTACGAAACAACAAGCAGAATCAAATAATTAAAATTATTAACCCTAATAATAGGCTTGCGAAAATCAAATTTCTATGGCTTAATATATTAGGGTTTTCTTTATGAAAAAATTACAATATTTATTATTACCTTCCATCACACTAGTGGTGTTCATCATCTTCACAATCTTAGTTAAGACTGTCGATGTTCATTATATCCAAGACATTGGGTTCTTAGGTTTTTATAGCTTAAATGCAAGCGTTAACAACTTTGTTGTTTCTCTTGATAACGCTCTACATAACAAAGTTAGCGACTTATTATTATATTTCTCTTTTGCGACTATCCTTCCTTTCGCAATTATGGGTTTAGTACAACTCATTAAAAGAAAGAGCTTATTTAAGGTTGATAGAGAGATTTATATTATGCTAGCAGGATACTTGATGGCAGTTGTTTCATACTTCATCTTTGAACTTGTGAAAATTAACTACTCACCTCTATCAACTGCAGATAACTTAAAACCGAGTTATCCAAGTAGTCACGCCTTCCTCTTTGTCACAATTTTAGGCATTAATTTATTTGGCTTATTATATTATGTCAAAATGCCTAATTGGTGCAAAATAGCGGGACTATGTTGCGTTATTATTCTCTCTATCGCCATGATTATCATTAGATTATTCTCTGGACATCATTATTTAACAGATATCATTGGCGCGATTTTACTATCAATCAATTTATTATCCATTTTTGCTTCTATTTTGAAATTCTCTTTTGATAAGAAAGAAGAAACTGTTAGCGAATAATTTCATTTTTTAATATGAATTACGATTTGTTTATTTATCTTGCCTGGTCATTATCAGCGGTAGCGCTAGTGTTTTTAGCGATGTCGTCATGGTATTACCTTGCGTTCTGGACTGTGAGTGGACGTCCAATTCCACCAGTTCCTCATAGTGATAAATTAACAAAGTTTGCTGTTTTAATCGCTGCTAGAGACGAAAGTAAAGTTATTCGTAATATTTTAAATTCTTTAAAAGGCCAAACTTATAACAAAGACTATTTTGATGTTTGGGTTATCGTGGAAAGCGAAAAAGATCCATCCGTCGAAATCGTTAAAGAATTTGGCTATAACTATTTTGTTAGAGATGAGTTAACTTATTACCGAAAAACCAAAGGTTTTGCTCTTCAAGAATGCATCAATCATTTTAGAAGAAGTGGTATTAAATATGATTCCTTTATGATTTTTGACGCTGACAACGTCATGGATAAGAATTATATCGAAGTGATGAACGACTTAAGACAAACCGGCGTTAAAGTCGGCTTAGGATATCGTGCTTTCACTAACGCTAATACAAACTGGTTAACCGTTGGCTCTGCAACCATGTTCTCATATATGAATCAAGTTACTTCTCGCGGAAGAACGATTTTATTTCATAAAGCAACACTTATGGGCACTGGCTACTTTGTAGATTCTTCAATTATTGAAGATGCAGGTGGATGGATATTCACTGGAATGACTGAAGATATCCAACTTACCACATATTGTATTTATCACGATGTTTACATGCGTTACTACCCACTTGTAAAGTTCTATGACGAACAATCAGCCTCTTTTAAAACTAACCATAGCCAACACATCAGATGGTTAGGCGGTTATTTTGAAAGAAGACAATTCTTAAAGAGAGCAGGCGTTAAATATGATTACCATCCAAAAGGCATGCAATCCCTTATGAGATTTGAGTTTAACGCTGGCGTATTTCCATTTGTGATTTTTAACGTAGTTTCTATCTTGCTTTTAATAGCTTGCATCATCATTGGCGTTTTCTCAGTCTATCACAAAATGGGTACATATTATTACGGCATGATCTTTGCTCTTGCGGCTTGGCAGATCTTTATTTGCTACTTTATTTTTGCGATGCCAGCTATCCTAGTTGTGTACCGTGATAACAAGAATATAAAATTCACAAAATGGAATCAATTTGTAGCAATTACCACATATATTTTCTATTTTTACGATTTTGCATTTGCTTTCCTAGATGGTTTTATCTTCCATCCATCCAAGAGAAAAACATGGAATAAAGTTGAGCATTTGGGCGAGATATCTAATGAAGACGCTAAAGAGGTGAAATAATGGGCAAGGAGTGGAAGAAGACCAAAACAATTTACTGGTCCGATGAAGTTAATGATGACTTTGATCAAGTCGGTTTAAAAAGGCCATCGGTTCCTGAAGGATATAACTATAAAAGAACCAACTTCTTTTTCAATTTCTTTGCCGCTATTTTATATCATGGTATTGCTAAACCATTATTAGGCTTTTATTGTGTCAGCAAGGGCATTAGGTTTAAAGGAAGGGAAAACCTTAAACTCATTAAAGGAAAAGGTGCATACCTTTACTGTAACCATACCGCTATCACTGATGTGTTCAAATTCCAAAGTGAAGCCTTCTTCTTTGGAAGAAGAGTAAATATTCTTGGCTACCCTGATACTTTATCTATGCCTGTAGTTAGAACGTTAGCAAAAATGCTAGGTTATTTGCCAGTCCCTCTTAAAGGCGATGTAAAGAATCTAGTAGCGTTAAGCGACGCATGTGATTTCTATGTTAAGAAGAAACAATATATCTTAATATATCCAGAAGCTCATATCTGGCCATATTACACGAAGATAAGGAATTTCCCTGTTGGATCATTTACTTACCCTGCTATGCACTTAACTCCTGTTATTCCAGTAGTTACCACCTGGAGAAAATCGTGGATTGGCAAAAAGCCAAAACAAACTGTCTATTTTGGACGTCCTATCTTCCCTAAAGAGGGATTAAGCCAAAACGATAATCGTGACTATTTACATGATGAATGCCTAAAACAGATGATTGAGATTAGCGAAAGACATCCTCAAGTTGAATACATTAAATATATTAAAAAAGAAAAAGAAGATAACAAATAGCGTTGCTATTACGTTCTAATTAAACTAAAATTTGCTATATGATTAAAAAAGTAGTGCGTTTTTCTATCCCTGAATATCGTGAGAAAAAAGAGATGTATGAAGCTCTTGGCTATAAAGAGGTCGCATCCAAAGAACATGGTGGTTATAAAATTGCTGTGACTTATGAAATGGATGAAACGCCTGAACACTATAAAGAAATTAGAAAGATTGAAAAAAGGATTACTGTTAAGGGTCCAATCTTTTTGCCAATCATCCTATTTGTTATAGGTGCCTTTATCCTACTTTCATGTTTTGTTATCGCGTTAGGAAGATCGATGCGTGATAGTGCACCGTTTGATTTAACTACAAACGCATTATCGTACTTACTCCCGGCCTTTATCCTGTTATTTGCTGATGTTGTATATACTTACTTCTACTTTAAAATTAATAGAAGATTGATGCTTATTCCTAAACCTACAATCGAAGAAATTGAGCAAAGAGTGGAAGAGATAAAAAAGAATTAATTGGTTGATATGGCAAGCGAGTGCTTGCCTTTAATTTTTATATGGTGCAGCCAAAAATTTTTAATTTAATTAAAATAATTTTTGAGTTGGTATATACTTAATATATGCTTGAACTCAAGAATATTAAGAAAAATTATTATTTAAAGGACCAAGAGCCAGTTAGAGCTCTTAAAGGCATATCTTTAAACTTTAGACAAAATGAATTTGTCGCTATTTTGGGTCATTCTGGATGTGGCAAAACCACACTTCTTAATATTACTGGTGGATTAGATCACTATGATTCTGGTGATTTGATTATTAAAGGTAAATCTACAAGGAATTTTAAAGATGCAGACTGGGATACTTATCGTAACCATTCGGTTGGCTTTGTTTTCCAATCATATAATCTTATTCCTCATCAAAGTATTTTAGGTAATGTCGAACTCGCTCTCACCATTTCTGGTATTGGCAAAAGAGAAAGAGTGAGAAGGGCAAAAGAAGCATTAGATCTAGTTGGCCTTAAAGGCTTATATAGAAAAAAACCAAATCAACTTTCTGGTGGTCAAATGCAAAGAGTGGCTATTGCTCGTGCTTTAGTCAATAATCCAGAGATTGTTTTAGCTGATGAGCCAACTGGCGCTCTTGATAGTGAAACTAGCGTCCAAATCATGGACATCCTAAAGGAAGTAAGCAAAACCCACCTTGTCATCATGGTTACTCATAACCCTGAACTTGCTGAAAAATACGCAAGCCGTATTGTGAGAATGAAAGATGGTGTTATTGTTTCTGATAGCAATCCTTTTAGAGGTGGCATTACTCCTCAAGTGGAAGAACAATCAGTTAACAAAGGTAAAAAGAAATATACTTCAATGAATTTCTTTACCGCTTCCGCCTTATCAATTTCTAATTTATTTACAAAATTTAAAAGAACAATGCTTGTCGCTATCGCAGGATCAATCGGTATTATCGGTGTTTCTGCTGTTTTAGCGGTTTCTTGTGGAGTTAATAATTATATTAATGGTATGCAAGACGATATGTTATCAAGTTATCCGATCGGTATTGCTGAAGAAACGATGGATATGACCTCTTTATTAACTGGATTATCTAATCAAGATAAGAGCGAGCTTCAAAAATTTGACACAAATACGCAAGTAGGATTAGATAGTATGATTACCTACATGATGACAAAATACACTGACTTTACTAACATCAAATCCAATGATATTACCGAAGAATTGGTGAAATATATCCAGGAGATGCCTCAGGATTATTATTCTGCCATTACATACGAATATGGCATCGATCCAACCAACAATATTTTTACAACTTTCAAAGAAAAGAAGGCTGGTTCTACCCAAGATATCATCTCCATTAATGGGTTAACCCAAAGATATATTAAGACTTTAATGACAGTTAATGGATTTGGTGCTTATGCTCAATATGTTGATATTTTTACTAACTTCATGCATCAACTTCCAGATGAAGAAGAATATATTCTTTCCCAATATGATTTATTAGGAAATTCGAGATTTGCAAGAGCGGAGGATGAACTAGTTTTGGTGGTTGATAAAGAAACCACACTAACCGATTTGATCCTCGCGCAAATGGGCTATTATCCTCAAGATGAATTCCTAAACATTTCTAAACAAGCCGTTAAGGGCAATGAAGCACGAAAAGATTATTTAGATGGCATTATTACTGAAGCTGAATATAAAGCACGTCTTGAAGAATATAAACGTATATATAGTTATGACTCGACATTCACTTTTGATTCATTATTGAATCATGAGTTCTATTATTATCCAAATAATGTGATTTATAAAACCAACCCTTCATTCGTTTCTCATAACCAAATGATTGGCAACTTGAGCGGTGTTGATTCTAGTGGAAATCGTTACATCATTTCAGTCACTTATGTTTCCGTTTCAGATATGCTGACAGGAACATATTTAGTGATTGATTCATCTAATAATGTTTCAAAAAACGAAACAGTCTTTTTCCAAAGACAAGGCAAAAGAAACAAAGATGTGAGCGTTCTTGATGGTGTATGGATGGGTGCAAACTTAAATCAAACAACAATGTTAACATTAAATGTTACTACCAAGAATCCAACTGTTGATGGAAATAAAACAACTTATCAGATTGATTCTTTAAGTAGATTAAAACAATCAGCAAATCCTTTGGATTTCAATTGGGTCACACTGGATGGTGGCTCAGTTACAGAGACTTCTCCTGACACACCAGATTACTATTATGATGCTTATATGGATGCTACAAATTATCCAGATGTGGCAGGAAAAGATATCACTGCTATTCACGGCGCTAGGAAGATGAAAGTAGTGGGCATCTTAAGAGCGAAAGAAAACATTAACTTTGGCACATTAAGTAGAGGCGTTTATTATTCCAAAGCGTTTGCTGACAAATATATTGCTGACTCATGTGCAAGTGATATTGTTACAACTTATAAAGAACATATCACCAGCAAGAGATTTAAATCCTCAACTTTCAATGCATACGTTCATTTTAAATACGATGATTACACAAACGATACAGGCGATGATAGTTTCATCCCAGATGTTGTCGAAGATGGTTATGCAAGCGCATTAAATAGCGACCTCGCTAGTAGCATTTCTTCTATTTTTGCTTCCTTCTTATCAAGTGCAAGCGCTGATAAAGAATTGGACACAGAAAGAGAACATATGAGGGCTCTGTGCGGTTTAAAGATCAATAAACACGTTGAAGATGAAGATATTACAAAGGATTCTTATGATACTTCGCTTCTCCCTCAACAGATAAATATTTACCCTAAAGATTTTAATAAAAAGAATAGGGTTACCGATTATTTAGACGTATGGAATAATGAAAAAGTGGATATCACACTTAAGGATGGCACAGTTATTACCGGTGAATCCAGAAGCGAAATTACCTATTCGGATACGATTAGTTTGATCGTGGAAGTTATTTCTACTCTTGTTACAGTTATTAGTGTGGCCTTGATTGCCTTTACATCATTATCACTAGTTGTTTCGTGCTTTATGATTGCTGTCATTACCTATATTTCGGTCATGGAAAGAGTGAAAGAAATAGGTGTTATTCGTTCTCTTGGCGGTCGAAAACGCGACGTAACCCGCCTATTTACTGCCGAAAACCTCGTTACTGGCTTTGCTAGTGGTGTGATTGGTATTGCGGTAACTTACTTCATTCAACTCATTGTTAATTTGATTGTTAGACCATTTGGAATCATCGGTATTGCGGCCTTGCCATGGTATCTAGCATTATTAATGATTGGTATTTCTGTCTTCTTAAGTGTCATCAGTGGTGCAATACCATCTAGAAGCGCTTCTAAACAAGACCCTGTTATTGCTTTAAGAACTGAATAATTATGAAAAAAGTCGGAATGGTTTCTCTGGGCTGCCATAAGAATCTCGTCGATAGCGAGAACATTTTAGGTTTGTTTGATCGCAATGAATATGAGATAACCAATGACCCTGCTGATGCTGATGTCATAGTGGTTAACACATGCGGTTTTATTGAAAGCAGCAAAAAAGAAAGTATTGAGAATATATTAGACATGCTTTCCTATGAAAAGAAAGTTGTGGTTACCGGTTGTTTAGCACAGAGATATCTAGAAGATTTAAAAAAAGAAATTCCAGAAGTAGACGTCTATATTCCTATCAGCGAATATCAACATTTTAATAAGCACTTATCTACAATAGACAAAGATATAGATCCATCTCTTGGATTAGATGATGAATATCGTATTGTTTCTACTGGACCGTTTTCAGCATTCTTAAAGATCGGTGAAGGCTGTGATAATTGCTGCACTTACTGTGCAATTCCTCTTATTAGAGGACACTTCGTTTCTCGCCCATATAAAGAGATTATTAAAGAGGCTAAAGATCTCGCTGATAATGGTATTAAAGAAATTATTATTTTAGAACAAGATACAACTAAATACGGTATCGACTTAAAGGAAGATAAGAAAGACATTGTTGGTCTATTAAAAGAGTTATTAAAGATTGAGAAATTAGACTATATCCGTCTTCTATATTTATATCCAGATGAGATTAGTGATGAACTTATCGATTTAATTGCTAAGGAAAAGAGATTAACTCCATATTTTGATGTCCCTATCCAACATAGTGAGGATCATATCTTAAAAGATATGCACCGTCGTGGTGATAAAGATTTCTTAAGAAATTTATTTAAAAAGATTAGAGAGAAAGTTCCTAATGCAGTCTTAAGAACCACCGTAATGGTGGGATTCCCAGGCGAAACAGAAGAAGATGTTGATAATCTTATCAAGTTTATGCAAGAAGTGAAATTTGATCACCTAGGCAGTTTTACTTATTCTAGAGAAGAAGATACTCCTAGCTTTGATTATCCAAATCAAATTGATGAAGAAGTTAAAAAAGAAAGAATGAATAAAGTGATGAGAGCGCAAAGAAAAATCTCCTATCAACTTAATAAAGGCCATCTAGATGAAGTAATGGAAGGACTTATTATTGGTAAGGAAGGCGATACTTACCTACTTAGAAATTATTGGAACGCTCCAGATGATGTTGATGGAAAAATATTTGTGACAAGTAGCCGTCCTTTAATGGTTGGTGAAAAAGTAAAAGTAAAGATAAATGATGCCTTTATATACGATTTAATGGGGGAACTGCTTGATTAATGGAACTTCAAGAACACGAGATTAGACACCTAAAAACATTAGAAACAATTTCTAGCGAGTGCACTTTATTCTTAAAAAGAGAAGACGAATCTTTTCCTATTGATGAGATAAAAGACATCGCTTTATATGGTAATGGAGTTAGACATATAGTCAAAGGTGGTACTGGTAGTGGAAATGTCAATGTGCATTTCTTTAAAAATGTGGAAGAAGTGTTTGAAGAACATGGAATTGAAGTCACAACTAAAGATTGGCTAGATAGATATGATGAATTTGTTAAGAGTAGAGAAAAAGATTTCATAAAGAACGTTAAAAAAGAAGCTAAAGAAAACAAAGTTCAACCAGTAGTATACGCGATTGGCCACATTCAAGAAGAAGGAGAGTATGACTTTCCTTTGGAAAGCAAATCTGAGGTTTGCGTTTACATCTTGACTAGAAACGCCGGTGAAGGTAAAGATCGCAGATTAATTAAGGGTGATTACTATTTAACTGACACAGAGATAAAAACAATCTTAGAACTTAATAAGAAACATGAGAAATTCCTTTTGGTGTTAAATGTTGCTTCTCCAATTGAATTAACTCCAGTCTTAGAAGTTAAAAACATCTTGCTATTATCTCAACTTGGTTCAAGAACTAGTGAAACTTTATTTGATATTATATTTGGTTATTCATATCCAAGTGGTAAATTGGCTTCATCATGGTCAAATGTAACAGATTTACCATGGTGCAACGATTTTGGTCACCGCGACGAAACTAATTACATCGAAGGCATATATGTAGGATATAGATATTTCGATAGTTTTGATAAAAAACCAACCTTTGAATTTGGGTATGGAAAAGGCTATACAGATTTTAAGATTATTTGTAGCGAAATCGCTAACGATAAAGATGAGATCTCTATTAAGGGAGAAGCAATCAATATTGGCAATCATGTTGGAAAAGAAGTTATACAGGTATATTTACGAAAATCTACTGCAAAACTCGAAAATCCTTTTCAAATTCTTGTTTCTTTCTATAAAACAAAAGCTTTAGCACCAGAAGAAAAAGAAGTGTTTGACATAAAGTTTAAGTTAAGCGATTTCCCTAGTTTTGATGAGCAAGAGGATGCCTATATTTTAACAGGTGATGTAAGTAATATTGCGGTAGGTAATTCCTCGAGAAATCTTGAAGTTGTTGCCTCTATAAAAATAAGTAAGGATATTACGATAAAGAAGGTTAAACATATTGAAAATAAATTACCTTTTGAAGAACTCAAAAATCCACATAAATACAATCTAAAAGAACTTAAAGATAATATTTTGCTTACCCCAGATGATTTTGAATGTGATGTAGTTGAATACGCTCCTTATGTTCCACGCATCCCTAAATTTGTTAAAAAGCTTTCTAATGAACAGCTAATGTTTTTGGCGTTGGGAGATATTGTTGGTGGTTTAGCTGGAGTAATTGGTGACTCATGTACCTCTGTGTTAGGTGGAGCAGGTGAGACGTGCCGTAAAATTGAGGGGTTACCTAGTTTAGCGATGGTGGATGGCCCAGCTGGGCTTAGAATTTGTCGTGACTATATTGAATCTGATAAAAAGAAGTATAAAGTGTCAGTCGATGAAATATTCGATTTAATCATGAATTTTGTTCCTAAACCAGTTTCTCTATTATTAGATAATAGAAGGAACGCTAAAAAGAAAGGTGTTTTAAAGCATCAGTATTGTACATCCATACCAATTGCTACCGCTTTAGCACAATCATTCAATAAAAATGTTTTAGAAGCATGTGGTTACATTGTTAGAGAAGAAATGGATTTATTTGGTGTTGATTTATGGCTTGCTCCAGCACTAAATATTCATCGTCATCCTCTATGTGGCAGGAATTTTGAATATTATTCTGAAGATCCTTATTTAACTGGATATTGCACAACCTATATTACTAAAGCCATACAAAAGAATGGCAATAGAGGCGTTACTGTTAAACACTTTACATGCAATAATCAAGAAACAAATAGAATGAATAATAGTTCTAATTTATCGATTAGAGCATTAAGAGAAATATATCTTCCTGGATTTGAAAAAGCAGTAAAAGAGGCCGACCCTGCTGCGTTAATGATTAGTTATAACTTAATAAACCATGTTCATACAAGCGAGTCATCATTCCTTTTATATGATATTTTAAGAAACGAATGGAAGTATGATGGACTATTGATGACCGACTGGATCCAAACTGGGCAATTATATAATAAAGGTTCACTTAATCCTTCTGCTCGCGCTTCCACAAATATCATAAATGGTACAAATCTATGTATGCCTGGTGGAAAATCTGACTTAAAAGACATTAAGAAGGTCTTTAAAGAAGGAAGATTAACCAGAGAGCAACTAGAAATAAATGCCACAATAGTGATACACGCAATAGAAAAAATAAAGAACATAATTATTGATTAATAAATCATATTATGATTAAATCTATTCGTTGCCTCCTTAGTTAAGTGGTATAACGGATCCATGGTAAGGATCTATTGGTGGTCCGATTCCGCCAGGAGGCACCATCTAGGATGTTCAGGATTGATACAATGAGTATCAGTCCTTTTTCTTTGATTACATCGATATTTTTTTGAATAATTGTCTTTATATTAAACTCATATTTATGATGAAAACACCTCGTTTTCTAGCTTCTGTTGTCATTATTGCAATCAAATGAACCGTCTTTGCAAATAAATAGGGCTAACTTTGCAATTAAAAAACTCATCTTTGCAATTAAATATATGCTTTACCACTAAGAATGTGATAGACTCTTTATAGTATTAAATTCTTATAATTTAGCAGACTAAAGGGAGGAAACTTGATGCCAGCAAATACAGAAAGAGAAGATCTTCATCGTTCAATTTGGAGCATTGCCGATGATTTAAGAGGCAGTGTTGATGGTTGGGACTTCAAACAATATATCCTCGGGATAATGTTTTATCGTTACATTTCTGAACATTTAGAAAAGTACATCGACGAAAACGAACATAAGAGTGGTGATAAAACGTTCTCTTACGCAAGATTGAACGATCGTGATGCAGAAGTTATCAGAGAAGAAATGGTCAGCGATGTTGGCTTCTTCATTCTTCCTAGTGAACTTTTTTGCAATGTCAGAAGACGTGCGTCTCAAGATGAGAATTTAAATGAAACACTCGAGCATGTATTTAAGCACATTGAAGAATCTGCAGCTGGTACACAAAGTGAAAGTGACTTCTCAGGCTTATTTGATGACATTGATGTTAATTCCAATAAATTAGGTCCTACAGTCGCTAAAAGAAATGAAAAATTAACTAAAATCTTAGATAAGATTGGCGATATGCCTCTTCAATATACAGATAGCAAAATCGACGCATTTGGTGATGCTTATGAATACTTGATGTCAATGTATGCTTCAAATGCCGGTAAAAGTGGTGGCGAATTTTTCACCCCTCAAGAGGTATCTGAACTCTTAATGAAATTAGCCACAGTTGGCAAGACCGAAGTTGATGGTGTTTACGATCCAGCTTGTGGTTCGGGTTCCTTACTGTTAAAAGCAGAAGAAGTTCTTGGCAAAGGCAAAGTTCATAGAGGATTCTTCGGCCAAGAAATTAATATCACCACATATAACCTTTGTAGAATCAATATGTTCTTACACGGTATTGGATTTGACAAATTCAATATCGCATGTGATGACACTTTGATTTCTCCACAGCACTGGGATGATGAACCGTTTGAAGTCATCGTTTCAAATCCTCCATATTCTATTAAGTGGGCCGGTGATGAGAATCCATTATTAATTAATGATCCTCGTTTTGCTCCTGCAGGCATCCTAGCTCCTAGAGGAAAAGCCGATTTGGCTTTCATCATGCATTCTCTTGCGTGGCTAAAGACCAATGGCACAGCTTCTATCGTTTGCTTCCCGGGCATTATGTACCGTGGTGGTGCGGAACAAAAGATTAGAAAGTATTTAGTTGATAACAACTTTGTTGATTGTGTCATTCAATTACCAGATAACTTATTCTTTGGTACATCAATCGCTACATGTATTATGGTGCTTAAAAAGAATAAAGCTGACACAAATGTTTTGTTTATTGACGCTTC
>JAILBR010000008.1 GCA_024680795.1 Bacilli bacterium
GACTTCAAAATAGAGCCGACATCGTTTTCTTTTCCTGGCCCGAAATATATTTTAGTAGGAGAGACAAATTCGAAACTTTTCATTACTTTTTCTCCAAATTAATGGCTTTTTGTACATTTTTTTTGAAATTTTCCTTGTCAATGAAGCTAAATGAGTTCATTAATCCGATCAAGGTTTTGTTTTTATAGTTACTGAGATAATAGACTGTGGAGTTGCCATATCCATAGGCATAGAATCTGGCGATTGATTTCTTAGTGTTTGGGTGAAGTATATTCTCTTCATCAATCTTTTTGATAAACCTTAACGCCGCAGTGTAGAAGATGTTATAGACGAACTCTGAAAATAAATCGCTTCCCGCACTTTGGAGCGTGGCGTCCACAAACGCTTGATTATCTTTATAATATTGGAACACTAACCCCACTAGTTCAATAAAGTTAGAAGCACTATTTACACCCGCTATTTTTTCTTCTAGGAACACTTGAGTTAATAGATCATATGTATCGTGATAGTGATAATAGAATGTTTTTCTAGAAACTCCACACCTTTTAGACAACTCTAAAACAGAGATGGTCTCTAAAGGTTGTTTGGCCATCATGTCTTTTAAAGTAATCGCTAAGGCGTGTCCGGTTTTCATTATTTTAATTTGCAATATTCTTTAGCAACTTCACTACCTACGGCAGCGTTGTTGAGCACTAATTTAATGTTGCTCTCTAAAGAGTTCCCTTCTGTTAATTCAGTAATCGTCTTAAGTAAGAATGGAGTGCATTCTTTACCTTTAATACCTTGTTCATCCATTTGTTTTAAAGCAGTTTCAATCGCTTTATCAATCACCGCTTTAGGCATTTCATATTGTTCTGGGATTGGGTTAGTTAATAAGATTCCTCCAACTAGACCATTATCTCTTTTAGCTTTAATGATTTTAGCCATCTCGCTAGCGGATTCCACTTTATAGTCAACTTTAAGTCCAGAGTGAGAGTTATAAAATGCTGGAAGTTCTTCTGTTTTAAAACCTAAAACAGGGACACCAATAGTTTCTAAATATTCTAATGTTAATGGGAGATCTAAAATCGCTTTAGCGCCAGCACAAATAACAGTGACATTGGTCTTAGAAAGTTCTTGTAAGTCAGCAGAAATATCCATAGTTTCTGTGGCCCCTCTATGAACTCCACCGATGCCACCAGTAACAAAGACTTCAATACCAGCTTGGTTAGCAATAATCATGGTGGTTGCTACTGTAGTAGCGCCCCATAATTTCTTCGCATAGACAACAGGCAAGTCTCTTCTAGAGACTTTAAGAACGCCTTTTCTTTTTCCAAATTCTTCGATTTCTTCTGGAGTCATACCCACAATTGGCTCTCCATCAATAATGCCGATAGTGGCAGGAACTGCTCCATGACTTCTAATAGTCTCTTCCACTTTTAAAGCAGTCTCGACATTCTTTGGATAAGGCATGCCGTGAGAAATAATAGTGCTCTCTAACGCCACAACTGGGCGATTCTCTTTTAGAGCTTTTGCAACTTCTGGATTAATTTTCATTTTCTTTGTCCTTCTTTTTTATAGCGCTTAATGATGCATATAGATTATTTATAGTAACTGAAATGATTCCAAGTACTGCAACTATAACAATAATCGCACACCAGTTCTCACCTGTAATTTTATCAAAATCAATTCCTAACACGTTAGGGCCTCCTGCTAAAGCAAAGGCAAGAATTGTAACAACCATCACAATAGTAAATCCAGCGACCACTATTCCACGATATAAGTTAATTGGTCGACATGTGAGATATAACACAAGCATTGACAGTAATGATACTGAAAGTATCGCTATACCAGTTGCTCCGTATCTACCAGCTGCGGTATCGCTAATAGACACACCATAATCTCTCACTCCGGTATAAATACCGTTTTCATAGAAGACAAAGCAAAGATAGCTAGCTAAGACTGCAAATAATAGTAACACTGCATATGGAATTGCATTCTTCATAATGTTTCTTAAGAAACCTGGTTTAATTGGTTTGCTATCAGGTTCTAAAGCAATAAAGAATGAAACTAGACCAATACCAAACACTTCCCATAGAATCATGTTATTCGTGGAGAATGGGTAGAAATAATTTCTATTGATTAAGGAAGCAATTAAGAAGGCTACACATAGGAAACCGACAAAGAATGTTTTTGTTAAGAACAACGCGCCAGTTCTTTGCAAGTTATTAATTACTCTTCTACCTTCACCCACAACGGATGGCATAGTGGAGAAATTATCATCTAATAAAACAACGTGAGAAACGTTTCTAGCTCCTAATGAACCAGAATTCATCGCTATAGAGCAGTCCGCTCTTTTAAGAGCGAGCATATCGTTAACGCCATCACCCACCATTGCCACTGTATGTTTTGCTTCTCTTAAAGCAATGACTAAAGCTTCTTTTTGTTCTGGAGTGACTCTACCGAAAACGACATAGTCGTTAGCGATCAGTTTCACATCTTCAATACTCATTCCTTCTAAGGAAATGAATTTTTCTGCACCTTGGATACCTGCTAGTCTAGCAATCTCACTAACGGTTAAAGCATTATCTCCAGAGATAACTTTGACTTGAACATTATTTTCTTGGAACCACTTGAATGTTGCTTTTGCATCTTCTTTAATGTGATCTTGTAAAACGATAAAGGCCAAGACTTCTACTTCACCAGTATATTTATCTCCTTTAAGAGGAGAGTCGCCTTTAGCTAACACTAATAAACGATATCCTTTAGAGGTGAATTCTTCGCTTTGTTTTAATAAAGCATCTTTGTTCTTAACATTTAAGAATTCCATCGCACCTAATAGATAGGTGGTACCAAGCTTAGTGGACACTCCAGAGTATTTGTTATCACTCATAAATGGAAGAACTTTATCACATTCAAATGTTGGTTCTTTTTCAAAATGTGCAATTAAGGCTTTCGCGGTCGCATTAGTGTCACCGGTCGCAACTTCAATGGAGTGGATAATTTGGCCAATTTCTTTATCACTTAATTTAGATAAATTAACTAAGCGGGTAACATTTAAATTACCATCAGTAATCGTGCCAGTTTTATCAACACAGATCACGTCGCTTCTCGCTAACATTTCTATGGAATAGAAATCTTGGACGTTCGCTCTCTTTTTATATAAGGAGAGAACTCCACTAGCTAACGCTAAAGATGTTAATAAGAATAGTCCGGCAGGAATCATACCAACGAATTGACCAGCGATTGGTCTAATCATCGCTGCAAAAGAATCGACAGAACTAAAATATCCTAAGCCTCCATAGATGGAGAAAACGATAACTGCTAAAGTGATAATTGCGATGCCTAAATATCTAAATAACACTTTTAACGATTTTAAAATTTGAGATGGATTTCTTTTAAAGGCTTTAGCCTTTTCTGTAAGAGATTCAATATAGTTTTCTTTGCCAACTTTTTCCACTCTTGCATAGCAAGTGCCACTAGTTAAGTAGCTACCAGAATATAAAGTGTCACCTACTGTTTTACTAACATTTAAGCTTTCTCCGGTAAGCATTGATTCATTCACAAAGACATTGCCTTCTAAAAGTACACAGTCAGAAGGAACTTGTTCTCCCGAAGAGATCACTAAAATATCATCAATGACTATTTCACTTGGTTGGATTTCAATATATTTCCCATCTCTAATCACTCTACAACTATTCGTGGTGATGACTTTTAATTTACTCATTAAGTGTTTGGCTTTTAAATCTTGATATAGGCCAATACTGATATTGAGTAATAAAACGATGACAAAGAATAGACCAGAATACCAATGGGTAGTACCATTCTTATCCATGCAGTTAGCAAAAATAATAAATCCTGCAATGATGAATAAAAGAATATTAAAGAATGACAAAATATCAGTGTGGATAATTTCCCAATATGTTTTACCAGCGATCATTTTGGTCTTATTGACTAAACCCGCGAGGACTCGATTATCTACTTGCTCTTGAGATAATCCAGTTTTGATGTCTGTGTTAACACGTTGTACTTCGATGTTTGGTTTTTTCTTCGAAAACATAGATATCATTATACAGTGACTTTCTCCCCCACTTATAGAAGATGGAGGTTTCCCACTCAAGAAATCTAGTGATTTCAGTATCAATGGGCTATCCCCGAGAGTCCCTCGGTTAAGAATATTTTATATCAAGTTATACAACTTGTTTATAGTTATTTAATTAGAAGGGTTAAGAATCATTCTCGTTCCTTCTTTTTTAATGTTAATCGCCGCATTATGGTCGCGGTTATGTTTTACTCCACAATTTGGGCAAATCCAGGATTTAGTTTTAAGTGGTAGATCAGTTTTCCGATAACCACATTCTGAACATAATTGACTAGATGGGAAGTACTTATCGACTTTTACTAATTTCTTATTTAGCCATTCTAACTTGTATTTAAGCTGATTTAAGAATGTACCGAAGGCTAAATCACTAACAAATATACCTAGTTTTAATTCACCCTTTCTTTTAGATATCTCTTTTAGATCAAGATCTTCCACAAAGACATAGTCATATTTATTAGCAATATATCGACTAGTTTTATGTAGATAGTCTTTTCTTTGATTAGCAATCCGCTCATGAAGATTAGTAATTCTAAGGAGTTGATTTTTATAGTTATTACTATCCTTTACCATATGAGATAGTTTTCTTTGCTCTTTTGCTAATTTGGTTAAAGACGATTCATAATACTTAGGCATATTAGACTTAGTTTTATAGTCACTAACAAATAGATTCGCTAAAGAGAAATCTAATCCGATGGAATTAGCTAAATCTAGTTGATCTTTATAGCACTGCTGATATTCTTGATATTCTTCTTCACCAAGAAGAGAAACATAATAATATTTCCCAATTCTAGAAACCGCTACCATCGAGTAGACAAATGATTCCGGCAACTGACGATGATAAACAAACTTTACTCTACCGATTTTAGGAATTTGGATCTCATTACCTATAATGCGGATAGAGTTATTGATATTCATCGTAATATAACCATAATCATTCTTTTTCTTTTTAAATACTGGGAAGTCACTATTATGTCGAAAGAAGTTTCTATAAGCTTCATATAAGTGAATAATGCTTTGTTGTAAGGCGATAGAATCTACCTCCTTTAAATATGGATACTTCTTTTTATATTCAGGAAGTAATTTTATAAGGTCAAATTTATTAATCTTATAATTATGATCTTTTTCATATTTCTTTTTACAAATAGAAAGAAATTCATTATAGACCTGTCTAGAGCAACCTAAAGTTTTCTCAATCAAATCTTTTTGAGATTCGCTAGGATATAAACGAAAACGATAGGTTCTTTTTACGATCTTCATAAGCATTAAATATCGAAGTTAGATATCAATTTATTGATATCTTTCTTACATATTAATTATATCAAAAACTCACTTATATTTATAGTATTATTTATAGTTTTTAACATTGTTTTTTGTCAAATTCATCCCCCACCTAGCTATAGAGGTATCCATCAATTAAAAATCACTGTGGGGGTCTTCTTTGACGTTATGATAAAACCAAAACTATGCCCAACAAATATGAACCTTCATTCACTGGAGTGTAGCTGTAGTAAGTTACTGAGGAGTCTGATTCCGGTTCATCAGAGTAATCGGAAGAATCATCAGTTAATTCATCGTAATCTGATTCATCTGAAGGGGCTAAAGATGAGTTTGAAACGCTCATCGATTCATTCTTTCTTTTTGAATCATCCATAATTAGTCTCCTTTGTTTTCGTTATGGCGTCTTTTGTATTCATTGTAGGAATATTCACATCCACAATATTCTTGGAAATACATTTCGTGTTCTCTCACAATTTGAAGTGAATGTTCATAACCATTATTCTTTTTAAAGTCCGCTGGTAACCATTTGGTGTGTTTATGGGTTTCTTGTAATTCATAGCCAATCTTATTTAGCATCTG
>JAILBR010000048.1 GCA_024680795.1 Bacilli bacterium
GGTTTTTTATTCCTTTATAATACGCTTCTACTGCTTTTACATGATCAGGTGCAAATAAAGGTGGAATTTCTTCTTTCGAACAGAATTTAAGATCAAAAGATTCTTCATCAACCCTCAAATCTCCACCTACTATTTCAAAAACATAATAAGCACCTATTGTATGAGCTTTATCACCATTTCCCCACACCATATTGTGGTTATGAAAAATACCGAGGAAATATTTTGGTTTAACATCTAATCCTGTTTCTTCTTTTATTTCTCTAATAGCGGCTTCTAAATATGTTTCATTGAGTTCCAATAGACCCCCAACAAGACCCCATTTATTGTTATCGGTTCGATGTTGGAAAAGAATCTTTCCATCTTTTTCTACTATCCCGCCAGCACAGTTAAGTATTATTTTTTGATGACCTAAATATCTTCTTATTCTTTTTATATAATTTTCTTCGCAACCACTATCCTTTTCACAAAATAATTCGTTTGCATCTATATTAAATTTTTCAATTAATGAAGCAATTTTGTCATTGCTCATTTCCGTTTCGCCCTTTTCAATATGGGCAATCATAGATTTATCTTTATAACCAAAAATTTCAGCGAATTCTAGTTGGGTAAGGTTATTCTTCTTACGAATTTCTTTTATCTTTTTGCCAAAATGAACACTCATGTTATTTATTGTCCTTTTTCTCAATTAACAAGAGTTCATTAAAATGAAGAAGCATCTCTTTTTCATTCTCTGTCGGATTTACAAATAATCTATTTCTAAATGCTTCGTATTCTTGTCTAGCGTGTTCTAAAGCTTCTTGATGAGACACTAATCCTGGACCGTTTAAAATATCTTTTCTTGTCATAGTTAAGAAATAGTCTAATTCCTTGATCCAGTCATTCATAGTCATCACATGTTCTTCAAGAGCTTGAAGTTCTGCAAAATCTAGATA
This sequence comes from Bacilli bacterium, assembly GCA_024680795.1. Taxonomy (GTDB): domain Bacteria; phylum Bacillota_I; class Bacilli_A; order RFN20; family CAG-826; genus UBA2450. The sequence goes on from JAILBR010000048.1 coordinate 933, forward strand.
TAAAGAAACAATTCTATTTAAGATGTCCATTTCTTCTTTAGTAAGGTAATTTTTCGCCACTACCGCATCTTCTAATAATGGATAATCACCATTAAATGAGGTCAAACCCATAAAGTCTTTAGATGCATCCGCTCTTTCTTTGATGATTTCGGCAGCAGTATGTCCGTGAGCCGCCCAGTGCATCTTGTTTTGGACTGTAGAAAAGAACTTATATGCTACTTCTGACTTAGGGTCATAATCTGAACTAGTAGCAAAGATCTCAAGAACTTGTCTCCAAAATACTTTTTCGCTACTCCTAATATCGCGAATTCTTGCTAATAATTCTTTGAAATAACGACCACCGCCGGCTTCTTTAAGGAGATTATCGTTAATAGCAAAGCCCTTAGTCATATATTCTTTTAATGTATTAGTTGCCCATACTCTAAAGTTAGTACCAATATTACTTCTTACCCTATAACCAATAGAAATAATCATATCTAGATTATAATGTTTAACATTATAAATTTTGCCATCTGAAGCAGTTATTCGGAAATTCCGAACAACTGAATCTTCATCCAACTCACCTTCTTCAAAAATATGTTTGATGTGTTCAGATATGTTCGATTTGCTTGATTGATATAGTGAAACCAATTGATCCTGTGTCATCCAAACATTATTATCAATTAATTTAACTTCAACATTGTTATTATAGATAATTATTAAACCTTTTTCGTTCATATATAATAACCTCCTTTATCCATTATTATTATATCAAAAAAGTGATTTTTTCTCAACTATTATATATGAAAAAATCCTGAGATTTTCAGGACTTTCTTTATCGTTATCCTCTCTCGGGGTAGCGGTGTAGTTACACAAACTCATCCATCCGATTTTGCACAAAAGTCTCTATCCGTATTATGTCGTGTATTTAGTCATTCGCGAACAAGAAAAACAAATTAGGACTTTAAATATCTTATAGTGAAAACCCTAGGTTTACATCAAAGGGCGAAATTAATAATTTTTGCAATTCTTTATTGTAGTTTTCAAAGAAAACTTTGATGGCTTTACCATAGTTTTCCTTTGTGTCAAATTCCCAATACGAGTAGTACTTCACACATTTGACGATCTTGGTTAACTCTCTTGGAGGCTCGCCAAGTTCAACTCCATCTATAGTATAAAAGCGTTTAAAATATTTAATTGATATGCAGCCTTCGCATTTTAACTGTTCGTTTGATATTTCCTCAATCATTCTTTCAAATTGATCGAGTCTATCAGGTCATACTTGAAACAGTTTCATCTCAACAAATGTTCTATTCATTACTTTTGATCTCCGCTTTTCGTAGGCTAGTTGATATTGTTTTCAAACAATTCTTTCAATTCATATATATCTCTATTTGCAACTTCGTAAACAGTTGTGTAGTCTGTTTTGCCATATTCATGGACCAACCCATTTCTAAAACCAATAATATCACCCCAAGGAATGGAAGAGTGTTCTTGTTGAAATTCAGGCGAAGGGTGTTTTATTTGTTCAATCATCTGCTCTAACCTAAATATTGTTGCATCAATATTTCTGCCGTCACTCATGAACTCTTCGTATGAAAGGTCTTTTGTGTATCTAATAATTATTTCAATTTCAACAAGTGCTTTTTCCATATAATAAGCATCGTTTTTATCAGCCATATATCTTAATACCACCTTTCAATATTTCATTTACCAAGTCTATGTTATTATTAAGTTCGCTACTTCGGATAAGGTCAACTTTCTTATGAAGTGTTTGTCT
>JAILBR010000049.1 GCA_024680795.1 Bacilli bacterium
GAAGTGTGAATAATCTTATGAACAATGAAGACAAAAGGTTCGACGATTGATTTCCGCTTTCTCACAAAGCTCGCTCACTGATATATCAGTGTAATCATCATGTTTAAGCATTAATTCCTTTAAAGAATCTTTTAAAAGCTTTTTCGTTCTAATTACTCTTTTGTCTTCATTGTTCATAAGATTATTCTCACTTTCTTATATTTTGTTGCTTAATTCACAAAAGCATGTTTTTTGTTGTTTGTTTATCAGAATAGACAAATGATAATGCACTCGTAAGCATTAAGCAACAAGTGTGAATTAACGGAGGAAAGCTTATGAAATCATTAGTGGTCTATTATTCAAGAAGAGGAGAAAATTATAACGTTGGTGTGATTAAAGAAGGCAACGCTGAACACATTGCGAAAGTCATCAAGGAATTAACTGGTAGCGATATTTATGAAATTGAGCCAGTGAAAGAATATTCTCCAAAATATATGGAATGTATCTATGAAGCTCAAGATGAATTAAAAAGACAAGATCGCCCAGCATTTAAAAACCCTTTAATAAATATTGATGGATACGATGTTATTTATCTTTGTTACCCAAACTGGTGGGGCACATATCCACGTGTCGTAGCGTCATTTTTAGATAAATACGATTTCTCTAATAAAATTATTAAACCAATGTGTACTCATGAAGGTAGTGGACTTGGTAATAGTGAAGCAGAATTAAAAAGAACATTAACAGGCGCAATTATTAAAAAAGGATTAGCTATCAAAGGCACATCCGCTCACACAAGTGATGAAGCAATTAAGAGATGGATCAATGAATAAAGAAGAATGTTTAAAAGCCTTTACTTTAATGTGCGAAGGAATGATAGAAAAAGATTGTAATAAACTGGAAAAATCGATGTGTCAATCAGCAAGATTAATCCATATGACTGGTCTAGTAGAATCAAGAGAGGAATATATCAAAGATATATTAAATGGCACATTGAATTATTATGAGTATCAAATAATAGACTTTGATATTGATAGAGCAAGAATCAGATTGCTCGCAAGGGTCTATGGTGGAAATAAAACTTGGTGGAATTTAACGATGTATACCTCGTATCAAGATGAAAATGGTTTGTTAAAAATAAAAGAAAGTAAAGTGAGACTAGGATAATGAACTATCAAAAGGGTTACGTATATGAATTAATGAGTAATGGTGGACCCACCGATGTAAGAGAACCATATTTTAAAGAAGCGGTGGAAGAAATGATGAGGGCGAGAAAACTGTGTCAACTCGCCAACGAAACCCCAATTGATGATCCTAAATACATCACTTATTTAGAAGAACTTTTCCAAAGGAAATTAGATGATGTAAGAATTTTAACCCCGTTCATCTGTGATTTCGGAAATAGAGTGACATTTGGTAAAGGGGTATTTATCAATCACTCGGCAATATTATCCGCTTCGGGAGGAATAGAATTTCAAGATGGTGTCAGTGTTGCCCCCGGTGTAAGAATTGCCACAATTAATCATGATTTTAACAATAGACACACCATTTATACCTATGGGAAAGTTGTGATAAAAAAGAACGCTTGGATTGGAATGAATGTTACAATATGCCCAGGAGTAACCATTGGCAAAAATGGTGTTGTCGCAGCCGGTGCGGTAGTGACAAAGGACGTTCCTGATAATGCGGTAGTCGGTGGCGTTCCAGCAAAAGTAATTAAAATGCTCGATCCAAATGAGCAAAAGGAGAACTGGTAGATGAAAAAACAAGACGCGGGAAGAAAAATATTAGGAAATTTAGCTCCTCAATTCGCCGAATTAAATGATGATGTGTTATTTGGAGAAGTGTGGAATAGAGAAAGTGAACTATCTTTGAGAGATAGAAGCTTAATTACTATCGCTGCTTTGTTTAGTGCTGGTCAATTTAGCCAATTAAAAGCTCATCTAGAAATAGGAAAAGCCCATGGCATTACAAAAAATGAAGTTATTGAAGTATTTACCCAATTAGCTTTCTATTGTGGCTGGCCTAAAGCATGGTCTTCCTTCCCTCTAATTGAAGAGGTATATGGTAAAGACACAACATTAGATTTATCTATCTTCCCAGTAGGAGAAAAGAATCCTTATGGTCAATATTTCATCGGGCAGAGTTATTTATATCCTTTAAATACTGAAGGGCTACCATTATTTAATGTCACCTTTGAACCAGGGTGTCGCAATAATTGGCATATTCATCACGCTAGTAAAGGGGGAGGACAACTCCTTATCTGCGTTTATGGAACCGGTTGGTATCAAGAAGAAGGAAAGAAAGCCAGAGTTCTTCATCCAGGAGATATTGTCAATATTCCTGCTAATGTGAAGCACTGGCATGGAGCAAGCCAAAATTCATATTTCCAGCATTTAGCGATCGAACTTCCTGGAGAAGATACATCAAACGAATGGCTAGAGCCAGTTAATAAAGTAGAATATGAAAGGTTAGGAAAATAAAATGAAAGAGATTATTTTAAATAATGGCATTAAAATGCCAAATGTGGGCATTGGAACATTTTTGTTAGAACCAATCGATGCCGAAAACAGTGTGAGAGAAGCTCTTAAAATGGGTTATCGCCTTATCGATACCGCTAATGCCTATCGCAATGAAAGAGCGGTGGGTCGTGGTATGAAATCCAGTGGCGTGAAAAGAGAAGATATCTTTTTATCCACAAAATTATGGCCCAGTGAATATGAAAATCCTCATGCCGTAGAAGAAACATTAGAAAGATTAGGTACTGACTATATTGATTTACTCTTTATCCATCAACCAACAAGTAATTGGAGAAGCGGTTATAAACAATTAATCAAAGCATATAAAGAAGGAAAAATTAGAAGCATCGGTATTTCTAACTTTGAAGGAGAATATATAGACGCTTTATTAAAAGAATTCGATGTCGCTCCTCAAGTTATTCAAGTTGAATGCCATCCATTTTTCCCTCAAACTGATTTAAGAAAAGTTACAGAGCCATTGAATATCAAAATAATGTCCTGGTATCCTTTAGGTGGTAAAGGTATGACGGCTGAGTTATTAAATAACCCAATCGTGACTAACATCGCTAGTAAATATCATAAAAGCACTGCTCAAGTCATATTAAAATGGCATGTTCAAATGGGATTTATTGTCATCCCAGGCAGTAAAAACGTCGACCATATCAAAGACAACATCGATATCTTCGACTTCACATTAAGCCAAGATGATATGAATCAAATCGCTAAACTCAATAACGGACAAAGAAGATATATTAGAACCGAAGAAGCGTTAAAGAATTTTGAAAACTGG
>JAILBR010000062.1 GCA_024680795.1 Bacilli bacterium
GACATTTGAAAACTTCAAAGTTGGTGGCACCGAGTTTAACTTCTCAATAGTTGCTGAAGGAGATGGCGGATACGCTTTAAAGATTGAACTTCAAGGCGAAGATTATTATTTCGTACCAAAAGCTGATGGCGGAGAAGATAACCCAGGTGGTGGAGAACAAGGTGGAGAAGATAACCCAGGCGATGAACCATCTGTAGTGGATACAAGTGCATTTGCAGGTGTCTATATTGAAGATTTATCTCAATATGGCTCTTCTGGTAGATTAGATCCTGAAAACCGTGAAGGTGGTAGACTCATCATCAATGATGATGGTACCGCTAGATTATATTATTTCGACGCTGAAGGTGAATATGAATATAGTGATGGTCTTATCATTGAAGGCGATGTAGGCGGCTTTGTTTTCTATGATGCAAATGGTGCTTATGTCGCTACTGAGAATGGTGAAGAGAATCCAGGTGAAACAGGTAATGATATCCGATTCTTATTCAGTTTCTCCCAAGAAGGTGTTTATAAGTTAGAATTGTTTGATGGTAATAATGAAAGCCTATATTTCTATACTTTAGAAGATATATATAACTCTCAAGGAAACGAGGATGAAGCACTCATCGAACAAATTGCGGGCACTTATCAAGCTTCAGTCCCTGAAAGGCAACAAACTACTTATGGAACTACAGCAAGACTTTCCATTGGTTATGATGGAAACGGTATGTTGTCCTTCGATAACGAAGATTTAACGCCATATTTAGGCTCATTTACTGTTACTGGTGAAAACCAAATCACATTTACTTCCGAAGATAAAGAAGTATCAATTGTCCTCAATATTGATGATAATGGCAATCTTGTTTCTTCTTTCGATGGTGGCCGCTTTACTTTCGTGAAAGCAAATGGTCAAGGCGAAGATGACAAACCAGAAGGCTATCCACAAGATGAAATTGATAAATCTTATCCAGCTGGTGTAACTGATTATTATCCATCCTTTGAAGTTAATGGCGCTTCCTATACTTTTGAAGAAATTGAAAATCAAACTTACCAATTAGTAGTTATGTTACCTGCTGACCAAATACCAACTGATGTCGCTAGAGGTTATGGCGAACTATTATTAAAAGATGACTTATATAGATTTGATAATGGTGTTTACATTTCTCAAAATGATCAAATCCAAATTACTTTACAAGCAACTGAAGATAGTTCAGTATTAGTCACTATTCAATATCTTTTTGAAGAAGGCAATGTTATTTATACACTTAACCATGTTCCAGCTGAAGATCCATGGGATATTTCTGGCGCTGATGCTCAATTATATGCTTATGTTTGGAATAACAAGAGTGAAAATGATTGGATTCCATTAGAGTATAACGCTGAAGAAGATACTTACTATATTGAAATTAGCAATACATGGATTGGTTGTAAGATAGTGAGATTTGCTCCTGGATCAGTTATTGATTGGGCAACTGGTGCAGATGGAAGCGTTAATGAAGGCGTTGTAATCTGGAATCAAACCAGTGATATTGAATTACCTGGAAAAACCAGCATTATCAATTTCACATTAAGATAATTTAAAAAGCATTAATACTCAAGAGCGGGACCCCGCTCTTTTATTATGGAAAAAATTTATTAACTTTAATCAATAAATTGATTAATGATTTTCTTGTTATTAAAAAGTGAAAATTTTTTAGTCATAAATCGAAAAAAAACACCTATTTGTTTTATGAGAGGAGTTTTTTTCTTCTCTAAATCCTGCCTACAGGGCGAGAGTCTTGTAAGTGGGTGGTCTTCGTACGTTTCTCCCAACCATTCCGTATAGTCTTAAGCAAATAACTGAAAGGCAGGAAGGAAGGAGGTATATATGATGGATGAGATAATCCTGATTATCTTTTACTAGTGGTAATTCTTCTAATAAAAAAGTCCTAGTCTAACAAACTAGGACACCCACTTAAGAAGCGTACATCAGTAATTAATGTTTCTTCTTGGTTATATTATAGCATAGCGGATAATTAACAGACATATATTTCTATTCGAGAAGATTTTCCATCATGTGTTAGACAAGTCTATTTGCTATTATCACAATCAAAAGTAAAATGACAGCGATAGCTAAAGCGGCTATTGAGAATGAAATGTTATACTTAAATTGAACATTGCACTATAAAAATTAAGATAAAGAAAGAATTATTTTTCGATAAGAAAGAAAACCGCCGAAGCGGTCTTCATCTATCTCCATTGGATTGTATTGTAGTCTAATACAACTTGTTTGGTATAATCAGCGTCGTTAGTTTGTTTAACTTTGTTACCCCAATCAAGGGTTTGTCCTTTATTAACGACCACTAAGATATATTTATAACCATTAGAAACATCAAATCCAATCGCATTTCCTTCTTTTGAAGGACTCTTCCAAACACCCTGTACGCCTTCTTTCCAAGTCCAGATGCCATAGTCATAGCTAGAATCAATATTAGTGACGATGATTGATTTATTCGCTAAAGTGTTGGATTTACATAATGAGATAGTTTGATTGCTACTTCCAAACTTATTGGATGCTGTCACTTTAATAGTGATCGCTCCATCGCTTAAAGAGGAAGGCAAGTTAATAGTGGAACCGCTTAAAACAGTTTCGACACCATTATTGATTTGATATTTGACACTGGTAGGGTTACCAGAAACATTAACAGTGATATTTTGGCTACCAGAATATATCGCGTTATAGTCACCAAAACTGATTGATGGTGCTTCACCTAAATCATTAGGATCGATTAAGAAAGCGATGCCACTAGAAGATAGGTTAACAGTAACTTTGCCATTACTAACTGTATAACTCTTATTGGTGACTAAATCGGTATAAGAACCATTAGCTAGATTTGGAACGTTAACTTGAATAGAGCTATTATTGTTATTGACTGCGACAATCGCGGCACCTTTTTTACCTCTGACATTGACAAAGCATCCATTATCAGTTGATAAAGCTTCGCTTCTACCGACAAAGGCATTATGGAATTTATTAGCGGCCACGATTTCAGCATCCTTATAATTGGTTTTACCAATTTGGCCCATTTGTCCTCCATCATTTGGACGAGCAAAATATAGACTTGCCGCATCTTTTCTACTAGCTTGAACGGCATAGGCTTTATGGATTTTATCTATAGATACATCTGTTGTTTCTCTTTCGTCATTCGCGTATGTATCATGACTTTCAGCCCATAGGACAACTTTCTCACCTTTTAGACCATCACTATAGGAAGAACTAGATAATCCTCCGACGTTATTTTCTTTGATGGCTTTTAAGACGGTGAAACCAGTACGGTTATCAGTAACTGACATATATTTGGTATATGAAGAATAACTTCTAGAAGATCCTGGTGCTCCTAAGATTTCACCATAGACATATGGTTTTTCATAACCTTTACTTGTCGCATAATTAGCCACTCCATTTAAGACAGTTGGCCAATAGTTACTAGCGTATTCTTCTCCATCATCTGGAGTTTCGATATGTTTAGCAGCATCAAATCTAAATCCATCGATACCACAGTCAACATAGTCTTTAAGCATACCTAAAATACTATTTTGAACAGTAGTGTTTTCAGTTTGAATATCAGGATATCCACCTAATGCATATTTAGTGATTTCAAAAGTGGAAGACCAGGCACTACCAATACCATTCTTATGAATGAGTTCGTTATTATAGATTTCTGGTTCATAGTTTCTCGCCCCATCATTGATGCGATTCCAATCGCCTCCACCTAAGTGGTTGCTAACGATATCAACGATAACTTTGATACCCTTAGCTTCAGCAGCGTCACACATCGATTTAAGTTCATCTTTAGAACCTAAGACATTTTGTCCGCTTCCGGCAACTTTAAAGCCGAGTGGTTGATATAATTTCCACCATTGGCCACGCCATTCACCTTGATAAGGGTCTTTTTGTGGCTGCATAGGTGATAGTTGAATAGTTTTATATCCTGCCGCTTTGATTTCATCAAGATTATTCTTAATTGTATTCATCGACCAGTTCCAGCAGTGGAGGATAGTGGTATCTTGAATGCCGCGACGTACGATTTCTCCTTCATCATCTTCTGGTTCAACTGGTTTAGCGGTAACAGTGACATTACATGTCGCTTTCTTTGAAGTATCGCTGACACTTGTTACTGTGATGGTGGCAGTTCCTGCTTTTTTAGCAACAACTTTACCAGTACTACCAACAACCGCGACAGTTTCGTTACTACTTGACCATTTTATAGTTGGATTAGTAGCGTCATCAGGAGAAACAGTGGCTGATAGAGTTTCACTATCTCCTTCTTCTAACTCTAATGAGTTAAGATTTAATGAGACACTGGTGACTTTGACATATGTGGTTGGATCATCAGTTCCAGGTTTCTTTTCAACATTAATAGTGCATGTGCCTTTTTTATTACCATCTTCAGAGGTAACAGTTAAAACACATTTACCTTCCTTATAAGCGGTGACATTACCTTCAAAATCGATATCAGCGATATCTGGATTGCTAGAAGAGAAAGTTACTTTCTTATTAGTAGCGTTACTTGGAAGGATTTCAATAGCGATTAATTCAATGTCACCTTCGGTAAGGTCAGTTTCATCGACTTCAAATTTCACACTTTGAACATGAACAGTGGTGTCTACAGGTTGATCATCATCATTTTTATCATCATCAGGATTTACTGGCTTATCATCATCTTGTTTATCAGTATCTCCTGAAGGGGGATTGACTGGGTTAACATCTGTGTTAGTAGCTCCACACGCACTTAAAGTGAATACTGCGAGTAGAGATAATAGTAATTTGCCTTTCATAATTTTTTGCCTCATCTTCTATTATAAAACATATTTTTATAAAATAAGTATAAAAAGGAAGCGTACTCACTAGGGAGACTATGCAAGTACGCTTCATTTTATATAGAGAGATTGCTCTTTATAACTAGGTTTTAGAAATCACAACAATTGTTTTGTTTGATTCCATCTTGATTATATATACGAAAGTGCGCAATTTTCAAATGTTTTCTCTAAATAATATAAAAAATTTGCTTTAAAAAATACAAAAAACGCTATAAATTTTATAAAAAATATAATAAAATTGCTATGTAACGTCTAGAATTGTTATATTTTTCTAGTTTTTAGATTAAAATAGATAAAAAAATTGTTGAAAGAAGGGAAAAAAATGAGTGAAGAGAAATTATTAGAACTTACTGATAATATTTTTATTGAGAATAACTGGTTTTTTAATATCGAAGAGAAAGAAGTGATCAATCCATCTCGAAGTGGAATCCATGAACATAACTATGCGGAAATGTTTCTTCTTCTTTCAGGAAATGTCAGTTATTTAATAGATAATGGAAAATATAACTTAGAAAGTTTTGACTTTTTCATTGTTCCACCTCATACCCTTCATAGATTTGAGCCACTTAAAAAACAAAGCTATAAGAAAATATCATTTATCATCTATCCTCACTTTTTATCAAAACTATCAAGTGAGTTAACTGACTTGAACATCGATTTATTTAAAATGTTTGGTAACCATAATTATATTATTAGAGATCCAGAGTTTTCTGTTTACATCAAATCGTATTTAGAGAAGATTGTGAACTTAGAAAAAGAGAAGAGTTATGGATATGATTTACTTATTGATAACACGATTAGAGAGATATTTATATCGATGAATCGATATTTCTCTATTAATTTTGATAGTCGCATTGTTCCTTTACGTAACAAAATCATCAGTGAAATTATTAATTATGTCGATAACAATCTGGACAAAGATTTAACATTAAAAGAAATCGCTGAATATTTAAATTTAGATCCATATTATGTATCACATTTCTTTTCCAAAAGAACAGGCATTACCCTTCGCAAATACATCATCAAAAAAAGGTTAATTGTCGCTAAAACGCTTCTAGATCAAGGAATGGAGATGCAAGAGGTAATTAAAAGGATTGGTTTTAACGATATTTCCCATTTTATCCAGTCTTTTAAAAAAGAATATGGGTTAACTCCAAGAAAGTATCAGCAGACCTCCTTAGGAAAATAGAGGGTGTTTGATATTTAAATATATCAATCTATGTGATATTATTAATAACTATAAAAGGTACTTATTATGAGATTTGAACTAAAAGAGAAAACCCTCGTTTTATATTTCGATGGGGAATTAAATTCCTATAACGCAGATGGCATTGAAAAAGAGATTGAAGATATCATCTCTAAGAATAAGTTTGAAAATTTAATCTTAGATTTTTCGCGTTTGAACTATATTTCTAGTGCGGGTTTAAGAACAATCTTAAAACTAAAACAACGATATAATTCCACAAAAATAGTGGAAGCTTCTTTAGAAGTATATGACGTCTTATCAATGACCGGCTTTGTTAATATCATGTCAGTGGAAAAAGCTCTTAAAAGAGTGGATGTTACTGGCGCTGAAATTGTTGGAGAAGGATTTTTCTCCACTGTTTACCGCGTTGATAAAGACACAATTATTAAGGTTTTTAATCGTACTAGCGACACAAATCAAATCCAAAGAGAATTACACCTTTCTAAGCAAGCATTCGTTTTAGGAATTCCTACCGCGATATCATTTGATATCGTTAGAGTCGGAGACAAATTAGGCGTTCGTTTTGAGATGCTTGATTGTGACTCCTTAAAGAATACTTATATCAATAATCCAAATCGTTATGATGAGTTAACCGATAAATACGTTAACTTATTAAAAACAATTAATACAACCGAATCAATGGATAATGAATTACCAGATTCGAAAAATGCATGGCTAGAAAAGCTTAATTTAATTAAGCCTTATTTTGAAGCTGATCAGTTTAATAAATTAGAAAAGCTTATTGAAGGAATTAAGGATAGAAATACTTTTGTCCATGGTGATTGCCACTTTAAAAACATCATGGTGCAAAAAGATGAACTTATCCTTATTGATATGGATACCTTATCACATGGTCATCCAATCTTCGAATTAGCGGCTATCTATTGTCCATATGTTGCCTTCGAAGAAGATGATCCGGGAAATGTTGAGAAATTCCTTGGTGTTAAATATGATTTCTCTACCAAATTATTTAACGACATTGTTACAAGATATATTGGTAAGAATGACGAAGAAACATTCGATAAGATCAGAATCGTGGCCTATTCACATATGATGTGGTGGACTTTAGTAAACCAAAAAGATAACTCTAAACGTTTTAATGGCTGCAAAGAACGTCTATTAAAACTCCTAGATAAGAATTATAAAAATCTTGATATCGGCTTATGAAACAAAAAGATAGATATTCAGAATATAGTAGCGATCCAAATCGTAAAAAATATCTCGAAGCTTATTTAGAGAACGAATATAGCGCGAATAAGCAGATGTCTTTTGCTTGTCTAGCTATCGCTATTGTTTTACTTATCGTATGGATTGGCTATATCACACGTATTTTTACAGTCGATGATCACACATTGATATTAATTAATATCATGGTTCCAATTAATATTGTCTTATTATTATCGACACTGGTTCTACAAAGAACAAAATATTTAAGACGACCATGGTTTAAATACTTTGTCTTAGCAATAATTTTAATCGTTATGGGCTTTGCCAATGTCATTTTTCCTAAACACGCTTATATTGGCTGGGCTATTGTTATAATTTTAACTAACCATTACTATAATCCTAAATTAGGATTAATTATCTTTATTTCCGCAATTATATTAATGTTTGGTTGTTTATACGCCGGATTATTTATCGGTGAATTCGATCAAAATCTTTTGGATGGTGAAATCGATTCGGCAACAGGCCTAATTTCTTGCCGATATGATTCTACTAAGACATGGCCTAACACTATAGAAGGTAGAGTGGATTTCCTCGCATTCATGAGAGAAAATGGGAACGACAGATATTATAAAACCTTCTTATTCTATTATTTGCCTCGTGTTTTAACTGCTGGTATTGTTTACTTTATTTCTAACGCTTTAAATATGCGTACTTATAAACTTCTCATTGATGAGATTAAGGTTAATACCGAGCAACAAAGAGTGAACAATGAATTAAGTGTCGCTAAAGAGATACAACATAACGCTCTTCCTAGCGATTTTATCGATAATGAAGATGTCGAGGTTTTAGGGGAACTAGTAGCCGCGAAAGAAGTGGGTGGAGATTTCTATTATTATTCTCGTATTGATAATAATCATATTATGTTCGTGATTGGTGACATATCTGGTAAGGGTATTCCAGCCGCGATGTTTATGATGAAAACTTTAACCTGCATTAAGAACTTTGCAACTGCCGGAAAAACACCTAGTCAAATCTTAACTGACACCAATTCTGCGATTGAGGAAAATAATGATAATAAAATGTTTGTTACCTGTTTCTTGGGTATTTTAAATACTGATACTGGTGAGTTTAAATTCGCTAATGCTGGACACAATCCACCTTTAATTGGACAGAAACAAAAGTTTAGCTTCTTAACTTGTAAATCTGGATTCCTTCTAGGAGTTATGGATCCGCCAATGGTGCAAGATGAAGTCATCACTTTAAATAAAGGTGATGTCGTTACTTTATATACTGATGGTATTACTGAAGCCAGGAATAAAGAAGGGGAGTTCTTTGGCGAAAAGAGATTACTTGATTTCTATAATCAAACCGATTTCTCTTGCTTATTACATGTCCATTTAGATTTAAAAGATCGAATTCTTAGTTTTACAAATGGAGCAGAACAAAGCGATGATATGACTTATCTAGCGTTCGTTTATAAAGGTAATAAGATTGAATATATCACTAAAGAATTCGATGCTGATAAAGAAGAGATTCCTGGTGCTTTAGAAGAGATTAAAGCCTTTGCCGAGAAATATAATTTCCCAAAAGCATTTACTAATACATTATTAACTGTGGGTGATGAACTTATTTCTAATATTGTGAAATACGCTTATAAAGATGAAAATGGCACAGTATATATGCGTTTATTATACGATTTAGATGACAAATTATTTACAATGACAATTATTGATTCCGGTATTATATTTAATCCGTTTATTACCGATAACAAGCCTCTTCAGGGAGACGTTCAAGAACGAAAAGAAGGCGGACTTGGTATTCTTATTGTCAAACAGGTGATGGATAGTGTAACCTATGACAATGTTAATGGTAAGAATATCATTGTCCTTAAGAAAAAGTTATAGGTATGGAATTTGAGAAGAAGTTAAGAAATTTAAGAGTTAGTAATGGCATGACTAGAGAAGATCTCGCCGAGAAAAGCGGGATTCCTTTAAAGTTGATTATAAGTTATGAAAAAGGCAGAAGATATCCCAACCACGAAAACATGGATAAACTTTGTGATGCCTTAGGGATCAAAGAATATCAAATTTTAACTGATGTTGAATTCGATGAAGCAGAATATAATCGAACCTTGCAGTTTAGAAGAATCTTTATTTATGCGACAGGCGGAACGGCAATTGCCTTTTTAATCGCCTTTATTATTGTTTTTTCTATTTATCTATGGAAAGGAACAACTTCGATAGTCTCGGTTTTCTTATTAGGAATATTTGCGATTATCTCTTTAGCGGCCTATGACGTATTGATTATTACCTTATTAAAACGCAGAAGAGAGAAGATGGCGTTATCGATTTCTGTTAACCTACTAATGATATTAGCCGCTAGCGCAACATTCTTAATAAATTTATGGTCTTTTAGCGACTTTGTTTCTTATTCGAAAGAAAAATGGCTCACCATATCTCAAGAATATAAATATTATGTGGCCGAAGATTTCTTAAACAAAAATAATATTATCGATATGACGACAGAACAGATTAAATCATATCTAGACCAACCAGAAATCGAAAATGGACCAGATTTTCAAGGCTATACATTCTTTGTTTATGAATGTGGGCATCCGGTTAGAAAGCCATCGGTTGATCCATATACATTAAGGATTACATTCCATAATAACAAAGTTATTAATTACACGTTTAAAGATAGATAAAAACCTCCTAGACTTCATAATCTGGAGGTTATCTTTTATTATCGGTTTTTAAGTACTTCTTCGACGTGTTTCGGATCCAAGAACTGATAGGTAACTACGTCTGCAACTTTAACAACTTTCTGTAGCTGCTCTTCCTTTTGAATGGTCCAGCAGTTCACAAAGTGATTTTTTGCGTATCTTTGTACCCGTTTTTGTTCTAACATCACATCTTCTAAATCAACGGAGTCGAACATGAATTTTAGATGATATATCCATTCGTAGTTTGGTTCATGATTTTTCACTACAAGTAGTGAATTAACGAAACCATGATGACGGGTAGCTGCTAAAGCGCGCGGATCAAAGGAGATAATAATGATATTTTTCTTATCTTTGATTCTTTCTAATTTTTTAAGTAGAAGGGCCGCTAAAGGCTTATGGTTTTTGCGATAAGCTTTTAATTCGACGACGATTGGTACTTGTTCATTAATTAAATCAAATACCTCATCTAAGGTCGGAACTTCCCCTCCGTCAAGGAGTTTATAGTTCTCTTTTATTTCCTTAACGGATAAATCTTCAATAATACCTTCTTTTCCGGTTGTGCGTTTTAAGTCTTCGTCATGACAAACAATTAAATCATTATCGGTAGTTAGATGAACATCTAATTCGATTGCCACTTTATGATCCAAAGCATTCTTAAAAGCTTTTAATCCGTTTTCGGTAAATTTATCGTTATGAAGTCCTCTATGCGCTATTCCATTAAGGAATAGAGGATTGATTTTACTTATAAATCTCTTTTTATTCATCTTTAGTCGTCAACGTCTAATGCTTCTAGACCTTTCTTGATATCGGTCTTATTGAGTTTAACACTCTTAACAAACATAAAGACAGCAAGAGAGAAGCCACAGCAAACAAGTGCGTAAAGTGGTAAATAACTCCAGTCAAAGTCTGGGATTAACATTAAGCTACCTAAGGCAATTGGAGTAATGGTTTGTGCTAACATACTGGCCATATAGTAGTAACCAGTGAATTTACCGATTTTCTTAGCTGAACATAGTTCAACAACCATTGGGAACGAGTTAACGTGGACCAAGGACATGCCAAATCCTTTTAAGACGAAAATGACATAGATATAGAATGGGAATGTGCCATTAGGAGCAATTGATAATCCTAAGATAAACCATAATACATACGCTAAAACTGTGAGGGCTAAACCACCAGTAAGTGTCCATTTACGGCCAATCTTAGCAGCGATAATACCACCAACAGCAAAGCCAGCAACTGAGCATAAGCCAGATGCAATTGTGTTAATTGCTAATTTAGATGTATCTGTATTTAAGTGATAAAGGGTGTAGTTAGTCATAAATGTACCGACACCATTATCGGCCATGAACCAGAAGAATTCAGCGATAAGGATGAGCCAAAGCATGGTTTTATTTGCTTTGGACATTGGTTTATTTTCATCGTCAGCAACGCTATCTTGAATTTCAGCTTCTTCTTCACCTCTAGCGAGTTCATCTTTAATCTCATCTTTAATCTTATTTTCTTTAATAAGGATAAATAAGACGATGACGGAAGCAATCATCAAAACTGATGCGAGTAAGAATGGAACTTCAATAATCCAAATGTTTCCTGTTTGAGCGGTTGGCACCCAAGTATCTGTTGCGGCATCATATTTGCCTTTTAAATATTGAGATAAGACTAAGAACATACCTAAGACGGTAGGAACTGCGCCACCGATGTAGCCCATGATATTGATGATACCATTAGCCTTACTTCTTAATGGTTTAGGTGTTAAATCAGGCATTAATGCAACTGCAGGATTACGATACATCATCGCAAAAAATACAGTAATAATCATTAAAATGATTAAAGCAACTAAATTGTTATAGTGGAAGGCGATTGGAATAAATGGGAATGCCACAGAAACAACAAATGTTCCGATTAAAATATAAGGCATACGTTTTCCAAATCGTGTGTTGGTTTTGTCTGATAAATGACCAAAAATAGGCATCATGATTAAAGCCGCAATATTATCAACTGCCATCATAACACCGACAAGATATTGAACTTGTTTTGGATCATCTGTGCCAAGAGATTTCATAAATAGTTCGCTTAAGAATGAAGAACAATATGAATCCCAGACTTGCCACATTAAAAGAATACCGAAAAATGCGAATCCGATAATCATTGTCCTTTTCATATTCAATTTAAAAGGAAAGGAATTCGCTTGAGCTTGTTTTTCCATTATATAAGTCCTCTTTTCAAATATAATTATGACAAAGTAATGATAATACTTCTAGTATTTTATGCTATAATTAACCACATGCAGGACTATTTTGGCAAAAATTCTGATTCATTAAAAGATAAGAAATTATTTCTATTTGATATGGACGGCACCATTTATATGGACAACGACATATTCGATGGAACTTTAGATTTGCTTGATTATATCGATTCAATTGGTGGAAAATACGTTTTCATTACTAATAATTCCTCAAAAAGCGTTGATGCTTATATTCAAAAAGTTAGAAATATGGGTATCAAAGCCAATGAATTAAATTTCTATACATCCACTCAAGCAAGTGCTGCCTATCTTAAAAAGAACTATCCAGATCAACTTGTTTTTGCTATGGGCACAAAGTCCTTTTTGGATGAATTAGGAAAATTAGGAATCAAATATACAACCGAAGCAACCGATAAGGCTAAAGTAATTTTAATGGGTTATGATAATGAATTGAATTATGAGAAGCTAACAAATATATGCAAGATGTTAACGTTTTATGATTTACCATACATTGCTACAAATCCAGACTTGGTTTGCCCGGTGTCTTTTGGCTATGTTCCTGATTGTGGATCTGTTGCTACAATTATTAAAAACGCAACAGGAAAATATCCGATATTTATTGGCAAACCAGAACCAACAATGATTGAATTCGTGATGGATTCATTGGGCTATTCCAAACAAGAAACCGTTGTTTTAGGCGATAGAATATATACTGATATTGCAAGCGGACTTAACGCTGGAGTATGTACTATTTTGGTATTAAGCGGAGAAGCCACATTAAAGACATTAGAAGAAGAATCTAGACAACCTACATTTGTATATGAAAATGTAAGAGTGCTAGTTGATGATTTAAAAAGATAAAAAGAGAATTTTGCTTCTCTTTTATAATAGTTTTATGCCGTTATCTTCGGCATATTTTATTTGCTCTTCGTTCCATATTGAAGCTTGAACTTCGCCGATATGGGCTTTTTCTAGATAGAACATACATAATCTAGATTGTCCAATACCGCCTCCGATTGTATAAGGAAGTTTTTCTTCCATTAATTCTTTAGCGTATGGTGTTTCTAATAATTCTGGTTTATTTCTTTTAATAACTTGTTTTTTAAGTGATTCTGCATCAACCCTAATACCCATGGATGATAATTCAAACGGAATATCGAGGACTTTATTGTAAACAATAATATCTCCATTTAAGTTCCAATCATCATAGTCAGGCGCGCGGCCATCATGTGGCTGGCCATCTTTAAGATCCCAACCGATTTGATACAGGAAAACTGCTCCATATTCTTTAGCAGCCATATGTTCTCTTTCTTTTCTAGAAAGATTTGGATATCTATCTTCAAGTTCGCTTGTTGAGACAAAAGTGATTTTTTCAGGAAGCTTTTTCTCAAAACAAGGATATTTAGCATTAACTTTTGTTTCAACTAGTTTCATGGTGTCGAAGATGATGCCGACGATTTCAAAAAGAAGGTCAAGATTTCTTTCTTTTTTATCTATAACCGCTTCATAATCCCATTGATCGACATAAATCGAATGAATCGCATCCATATTTTCATCTTTACGAATCGCATTCATATCGGTGTAGATACCTTTATGAGATGTGATTTGATATCTCGCTAAAGCCTCTCTTTTCCACTTGGCTAATGAGTGAACAATTTCGACATTACCATCAACACCTTTAACTTTAAAATGTACTGGTTCTTCAACGCCGTTAAGGTTGTCGTTTAACCCACTTTCTTTAATAACAAAAAGAGGAGCGCTGACACGGATGAGATGTAAAGCGTCTGCTAATTCTCTCTCGAATATATCTTTGATGTATTTGATTGCGACTTCAGTTTCAACTAAGTCAAGTTTACTTTTGTAATTCATAACGCGTTTTATTATATATGTAATGAAAACTTAATTTAAGTTTAAATTGAAAATTCTTTCTTCTTTGGTTCCATCAACATAGAGATTGACAACTTTAATGCTATATTTATCTACTAACGCATAGTTGGAACTGATAATTTCCTTTTGTGCCTTCTTATCAGCAATACATTTCCTATATAGCATTGCTATTTCTTCGTTCTTATAGCTAAAATCGACAGGGTCTTTTTCGAATAGTTCTGGTTTATGATCATTTCCATATTCTTGACCAGCGTATATGAAAAGTTGACCTTTTATAAAAGAATAGAAATCTAGTAATCTTTCTAATCCTAACTTGTTAACTTGATTAACTATGCGCTCTGTGTCGTGATTTTCCAAACATAATAGCCTTAGATTAGCCTGATCTTGGCTTAAACGTTTGACTATAATATCTAGTCCATTTTTATTTTTAAAATAACCAAATAGCTCATGGAAAAAGTTGTAATTATATAATGAATCAAATGTTGGAAACATATCATCGTCATTTGTAGGCTTATCGCCAATAGAAACTAAATAATCATGAAAGTTAAAATCGATAGATTCTCCAATAAAGATAATATCTTTTAACTCTTCTCTAGCCCTTTTGAAAAATGATAAAGGGATCATGCTAGCTACATCAAATCTAAAACCATCAACACCAAGAGAAACCCAATATTTCAATACATCTAAAAGATAATCTTGAGTTTCTTTTTTATATGTATCTAAGTCAACAATGTCACTCCAGTCTCCGACACGATTACCGAGTTTTCCATTTTTATGATAGTAATAATCTTCATGATTCTTTAAAAGCACATTATCAGGAGCGGTATGATTAAATACCATATCGAGAATAATCTTCATTCCAAATCTATGGGTTTCTTTGACTAGTTTCTTGAAGTCAGTTAACCTACCTAAATCTTTAGAAATGGAGTAGTAATCCTTGATTGCATAAGGCGATCCATATGTCCCTTTCCTATTCTTAACACCGATTTCATGAATTGGCATAAGGTAAATAATGTTAACGCCTAAATCTCTGATACGTTCCAAATCTTTGGTTATTTGTTTAAATGTTCCTTCTTTAGAATAATTTCTTGGAAAAATCTGATAAATAATTTCGTTTTGTTTCATATCTAGAATTATGCATTATTTCTTCTATATAATCAAAAACATTTTTATATGTTTTCTATTGTGATAGGATATTGAAAGTATGTCAGAGCTATTATTGACCGTTAAAGAATTAAAAGATATAGAAAAATATTCAGCTGATGGATATGTTTTGGGATATGAAAAATACACATTTTTTGGCGCGAGTAGATTTTCTTATGATGAAATAGCATCTATTTCCAATAAAGCGAACGTTTTTGTTTTATTAAATGCATTAATACATGAAAATAACATTGAAGATTTTAATAGCGAAATCAATAAGTTGGCCAAACTAGATGTCAACTTTATTGTCCAAGATACGGGGGCTCTGTCGTTAATTTTGAAACAAATTAGCCCAAAACGAGTGGTTTTTAATCCATACACAATGATATGCAATAAAAATGATTTTAGTGCTTATCAAAACGAAGGAATATTAGGCATTGGTATTTCAAGTCAACTTTTTATAGAAGAAACTATTGAACTATCTAAATTAGATAACGCTTTAATTTTGCTATATGGCTATGAACCAATATATCAATCTAATAGAAAAGTATTATCCCTATATCAAGAAGCTAAAAAAGTTAGATTTCCAAATGGACAACTATATTTGAGGGAAGATACAAGAGATGTCTTATATTCTATTATCGAGAACGAGTATGGTTCTGTAATCTTTAACTGTAAAAAAGTTAATCTTATTAGAAGAATTAAAGATATTAAAGAGGCAAAGTATCTATTAATAGATACATTCTTGTCAAGTGAAGATGAAATTGATAATGTCATCAAGGAGTTGAACGAATGAAAAGGGTGGAATTATTAGCTCCTGCTGGTGACTTAGATAGATTAAAGCTTGCTCTTATATATGGGGCAGATGCAGTTTATATTGGCGGTAAAACACTATCGCTTAGAACTTTTGCATCGAATTTTTCTTTAGAAGATATCAAAGAAGGAGTGGAATTTGCTCACTCATTAAATAAAAAAGTTTATGTTGCCTGTAATATGGTTCTTCATGATGAAGACGATAAAGAGACGTTAGAATATTTAAAAACTCTTAAAGAGTTTGACGTTGACGCAATTATCATCTCATCTTTATATTTGCTCGGATTAGCTAAGAGCATTAATTTAGAAGCACATATGTCTACTCAACTTTCGATTTTAAATATTGAAGCTGTTAAATTCTTTGCGGAAAGAGGCAGCGCAAGAATAGTGTTGGGAAGAGAGCTTTCCATTCCTGAAATTGGCCAAATTTGCCGACAGAGCCCCTCTGAAATAGAAGTTTTCATCCACGGAGGTATGTGCTCTTCGTATTCTGGAAAATGTATGCTTTCCAATGTAATGTGCGAAAGAGATCCAAATCGTGGTGGATGTGCCCATTCATGTCGCTGGAAATACCATGCATACGATGAAAATGGGTCTTTAGAAGATGAAGACAAATATTTATCTATATCAAGCAAGGATTTATGCACTATTAAAGAAATACCTGCTCTAATTGAAAGCGGAGTTTCATCTTTAAAGATTGAGGGAAGAATGAAATCCCATAATTATTTAGCGTTTATCGTCAGTGCTTATCGTAAAGCGATTGATGATTATTATGATGGAAAAAAATACGATGAAGAATACTACATGTCTTTAATTTCATATGGAGAAAATCGTTTGACTGGTCATGGATTTTTGCATGGAAATGTAACAGTAAATGAAATGCTATTTGATTTATCAAATAAATTTGACCACGCTGGTGAATTTATTGGAATTGTAAGATCTTTTGATCATTATAACAAAATTGCTAAATTAGAAGTTAAGAACAAGATAATAAAAGGCGATAAGTATTATGTTATTTCTCCTAATTCAGAAATTAAAGAAGTGAAGGTTTTAGAAATGAAATATAAAGATAACGATGTCGAACAATACACAATTGCAGGAGATGTAATTGATATTCAAGTAGATATTGATTTGAAAGAATATGATTTAATACATATTATTCGCTAAAAGAATAATTAGGTGGTAATATATTAAAAAATCGCTTAAATGAGGTTAAACATCATGATTAAAAGATTAGGACTCGTAGAATTTGAAAACATATTTCCAAGAATGGCGGATGCTTTTCCACCGGAAGAGATTAAATCTTATAATCAATTTGTTAACTTATTAAGCACCGATAATTACGTACTATATGGATATTTCGATGAAGAGAAACTTGTCGGATATGCTTTATTGTGCGTGAAAGACAATTTGTTGTGGCTTGATTATTTAAACATTTTTAGTGAATATCAAGATAAACACTACGGCAGTAAATTTGTTAGGGAAATATTAAAATTTGCTCCTGATACGCAAGGCATGTTTTTAGAAGTGGAAGCGATAGAATCCGACGATTATAACGATAATAAAGTTAGAAGAATGAGATTCTATAATAGGTTAAATATAGTTCAATTAGATGTTAACTATTTATTTCCAACAGTAGAAGGATCTGTTCCACTAAATTTATGCTTCATTCCTAATGATACAATCACCTTTTTAGAAAAGGAATCAATCAAGGATATGGTGGCTTTTGTCGTCAAAACTGTGCATAAAGATATTCCGCACGCTTGGCAAGTGATGAGAACATATTATGACGATATTAAGGATGTTGAGATATTCCATTTTTCGATGAGTGATATTGATGTTGAAAACGAAAATGAGGTTAATGCTTTAGGAAGATTAATCTATCACACCGATCCATTTATTTATCCAGCTTTATTAGATAGTATTGATAATTCAGTAGCTTGCGCAAAAGCATTATTGCTTAGCGATTCCATGTTTAATACTCGTTATATCAAGGTGGCAAAAATTAACGGAAATGTCGCTGGATATATGCAAATCTTAGAAGAGGCTACACCAGAAACTAACCATAGTGAAATAGAAAGAGCAATTAAAGAATCATTAGGCTATCTCCCTCGCGACTTTAACCAAGTCATGGAAGGATATTTTGATTTATTTGATGGTAACTGGGAAGGAACGCAAATCGTTTCCTTAGCGGTTTTGCCAGAATATAGAGGAATGAAGATAGCGAGTAAAATGCTATATTCCCTATCTAGCAAAAAAACATATTCTTTAGCGTGCATCAAAGATAATTTCGCTGCTAGAGAACTTTACCGTAAATGTGGATTCGTATTATTATATGAATATCCAGGCTACACTGATGTTCCTTGTGTGGAATTAATCAAAAAAGGAGATAACTAATGGCGGATGTATTTATTTCCTATCAACACGATAGTATAGACAAAGTCGTTGAATTAGCGGAATATCTAGAAAATAATGGCAGAAAATGCTGGTATGCTCCTAGAGATGTTTCCTTTTCTTATGCTTCTGACATTGTAGACGCAATTTCTACATGCCGTGTATTTGTAGTTCTTATTGACGATAATTGTTTTAATAGTGTCCATGTTCTCAATGAAATTGAACAAGCATATAAATACTTTAGTCGACATAGTTGCATGATTTTGCCTGTCATCTTCACACAAAATCCACTTTCTAAAGAGTTAAATTATTATTTATCTAGAATCCAATTTATAATTGGATATGATCGTCAATTCTTTGAAGTTAAAAGTGAAATTCTTGCAAAGATTAATCTCTGCTTTGGCTGTTCTACTGGAGTGAATAATAGTGTTAACATTGATGAAGCCGGTATTAATAACGCTGTTTATAATAAAGTGCAACAATTTAATAATGGTGGTGAAGAAGAAGTAAGACTCGCTAATCGTTATTATGATGTTGATGATCGATATGAAAAAAGAAGACTAAGAACCGAAGCGGAACTACTTTTGCCTTTTGAAAAGAAAGCATGTGATGAGCTTTTAGAAGGTAAAGAGCATATGAAGGGCTTAATTGTCACTTGTATGTACGCTCATGCCAATATGGACAAGTTAGATTTATCTAAATTTGATAAGATTATTGGCTTCTGCTATAACGAAAAAGCAGTTTTTGAAGCAAACTATGATTTTAAGAGTGACAAATGTTGCTTCTATAACCTTGATGCTGAAGACTCGGAATTTGAAGATAAACTTATCGGTTATATGAAAGCAAACGAAATCGATAAATTTGATTATATGGATATCACAATGGGATTTTTAGATTGGAAAAAACCATTTAATGTATTAAAAATCTTAAAAAGATATATGAATAAAGATTGCCGTATTTTTGTAAGAGATGTCGATGATGGAGTGGTTTTTGCCTATCCAGATAAAGATGGCTTATTTAAACAATTTAAAAAGTTCTATGTCGTCAATCCAATCGCAGGATTTAGAAGTTCTGGAAGAAGAATTTTTGGATATTTCCAAAAGATTAAAGCTAGAGAAATTAAACTAGTTCATTCTGGCATTGATATTAGTGATTTAGATTACGAGCAAAAAGAAAAGATGTTCTTCTCTTATTTTGGTTTTATACCAAATGACTTCAGAATTTGCTATAACGAAGATCCAACTAAAGAAGAATATAAAAAGATTATTGAGTGGTGTGATTTATATTATGATGACTTAGAAGAAGCGTTTATGGATAATGATTTCTTCTATAATTCAGGCTATTTCATCTATACGATTAAAATGTAAAAGAAAACCTCCGAAATTTCTCGGAGGTTATTTATTTTATAAATAATTTATCGAACTGTCTCTAGTTTGATGAGGTTTGTGGTGCCAGCTTTTGCGCCTGCTCCTCCACCAGTTAAGACCACATGATCACCAGGTTTTAATCCAAATGTCATTTTTGCTAAGTTAAGAGCGTTATTAAACATTGGGGTGGTGTGTTCGAAGTGACCCGCCATAGCTGGAGTGACGCCCCAAGAGAGTGCAAGTCTATACCAAATCTTTTCGCTAGTGGTAACACCGAGAATATCAACTGGGCAACGGAATCTAGCGACCATTCTAACGGTAACGCCGCTAACGGAAGAGATAACGATGGCTTTTGCATCGATATCCATAGCCATATCACAAGTTGCATGGCTAATTGCATCAACTGTATTTCTAATTTCGAAACTAGTTTCGTTAAATAATTTCTTATAGTTAATTGTTCTTTCAGTAAATTCAGCAATGGCAGCCATATTTTTAGTAGCTTCGACAGGATATTTTCCTTGGGCGGATTCGCCAGAAAGCATAATAGCGCTGGTTCCATCATAAACGGCATTAGCAACGTCAGAGATTTCTGCTCTAGTTGGACGTGGATTATTAATCATCGACTCTAACATTTCGGTAGCGGTGATAACAATCTTACCCATCATACGGCATTTCTTGATGAGGTGTTTTTGGATGGAAGGGACTTCGATAAATGGAACTTCGACGCCTAAGTCACCTCTAGCAACCATGATGCCATCAGCGATTTCACATATTTCATCGATATTATCGACACCAAATCTATTTTCAATCTTAGCGATGATTTGGATATTTTGTCCGCCATGTTCATCTAAGAAGCTTCTCATATCAACCATATCTTGTTTACAAGATACGAAGCTAGCAGCAACAAAGTCGACATCCTGTTCAATACCGAATAATAAGTCGCTCTTATCTGCTTCAGAGAGGAAGACTTGTTTTAAATGTTTCTCTGGGAAGGACATGGATTTACGGTTAGATAATTTGCCACCATTTGTGACAACTGTATAAATATCTTTACCTTCAATCTTTGTGACTTTAAATCTTACTAGTCCATTGTTAACTAGAATGACATTGCCTGGTTCTAATTCTTCTGGTAATTTCTTATAACTGACCGATACTTTCTTTTCGTTGCCTTTGATATCTTCGGTTGTAAAAATGAATTCTTCCCCGTTCTTTAAGAAAATTTCATCATTTTCAAATAAACCGATACGATATTCTGGTCCTTTGGTATCGAGCATGATGGCGATAGGTAAGTTGAGTTCTTCTCTAACTTTTTTAATCATGTCGAAACGAGCTTTGTGCTGCTCATGATTTCCATGAGAAAAATTAGCTCTTGCGACATTCATGCCTGCTTTTGCCATCTCAATAAGAGTTTCTTCGGCATCACTAGCAGGCCCGATAGTGCATATAATTTTTGTTTTACGCATATGATGGTCCTCTATATTTAAAATTATAAGTCAAAAGCTCATATGTAGTTTATATTTTTTATATTTTTTACTATTAAAAGATGTAAATATATTTACGTTTGGCTAAAATAATGTCATGAAAGCGAAGATTAATCCGATAATTATATTAGTTATAGATGCGTTTTTTTT
This sequence comes from Bacilli bacterium, assembly GCA_024680795.1. Lineage (GTDB taxonomy): Bacteria > Bacillota_I > Bacilli_A > RFN20 > CAG-826 > UBA2450. The sequence continues at coordinate 21,455 of JAILBR010000062.1, forward strand.
CTTACTGATTTTCGCAGTTGGTATTGTTTCTGCTTTGCCTTCTATAAGTGGAAACGAAGCATCTACTTATGTAGCTAATACAATTACCATCTTTGCGTTATTTGCACTTTTATTATTAATAATTATTGAAAGTATAGCGCCTTTATTTATCAAACAAGCTAATCGTAGTAATTTAGTTTTTATGGTTGGCTTATTTTTCACTATCTTCTTTTCTAAAGATGCACTTAATCTCTTTAGATCTTGGGGCCTACCTCCATATGTTGTTGATGGCACTTTTGTTGACATATATCGAAATCTGCAATTCGCTTCATTTATGGTTGTAGCATTTTCTTTCTATATCAAAGTTACAAAAAAATACGGTGTTAGTCTTCTTAAAGGCGAAAACGTTACCGGTGTCGCTGTTTTGATTGTGTGCCACCTCCTATTTATAGGATTAACTTTTGCGGATCAAGAATTCGTTGCTTTCGTCTTGCTTTTTGTCGCTTTATCGTATTTCTCTATTAGAGTGTTTTATTTAATAACAAAAGAAAAAAAGCAGAATCTTAGATTTTTCATTTATACAATTATCGTCTCTACTCTTCTTGCTGAGGAGTTATTAACTCCTCTATCGGCTGTTTCCCCTACTTTATCAACAAGAAGTGTTTTACCAATCGGCGCGTTAATTATCTTCTTTGCTTATTTCATTGCTTATCTTGATCTAACAATTTCAATTCAATCTAAAGCCCATCTTCAAGAAGAATACGAAAGAAAAGTAAATGAACTACAGGCTAACGTTTTAAAAAATCAGATTAAGCCACATTTTATTTTTAACGCTTTAAATGTCATTAAAACTTTGTATATGACAGACCATGAAAAAGGGGAAGAAGCATTAGATTTATTATCAAAACATTTAAGAATGTATGTTTCAGCAGCCGATGTATATTTGGTTCCTTTAGATAAAGAATTAGAGATAATTGAAAACTATCTTGAACTTGAAAATATGAAGGTCTCTAAACCTTTTAATATTATTTATAATATTGATGTCTATGATTTTGAGGTTCCATATTTTTCCATCCAGCCGTTAATCGAAAATATTGTTCATTATTCTAAAATTAATGAAAAAGAAGATGGCACGATTGAGATTATCACTTATAAAGAAGACGATTATTATTTCTTAATTGTCGCTGATAACGGGGTTGGTTTTGATGTCAAGCAAATCAAAGAAACATCAGCTGGACTAAAAAACTGTGTAGAAAGATTTAAAATTTTGCTTAACGCTTCGGTGGAAGTTACGAGTAAAATTAATAGCGGAACAAGAATTATTATCAAAATTCCAATTAAGAAAGTAGGACAAAAATAATGAAGATCATAGTAGTGGATGATGAGATTAGTTCCCTTCATGTTTTCTTAGATCAAATTATTGAAAATAAAGACATCGAGTATAAGTTTTTTAAGGACGACTTAAACGCGATTATTTCCTATTTAAAGAGCAACACTATCGATGGAGCCTTCCTAGATATCAATATGCCTAACGTTAATGGGGTGGAGCTTGCTAAGAAAATAATTGCTTCTTCTCCGTTTACTAAAATTGTTTTTGTCACAGGTTTAAATTATAAGATTAACGATTTACCCGAAGAGGTTAAAAAGCATACTCAGGGAATCATCTATAAACCAGTCAAAGAAAGCGAACTAGAAAGATACATCAATATTATTGTTGATGTTAAACCAGTTCTCCACGTAAAGACTTTAGGACATTTTGATTGTTTTATAAATAATCATGTTGTGAAATTCTCTTCTAACAAAAGTAAGGAACTATTTGCTTTACTAATTGCGATGAATGGCAAAAGCTTAACAATGGAACATGCGATTACTTGCCTATGGCCTGATAAGCCTTTAGATAAATCTAAAATTTCATACCGAGACGCGGTTTGGAGATTAAGAAGCACTTTAAAAGAAATCGGATTCCCTTGCGTAGAGTTCTCACGTGCTTTGCTAACTTTAAATAAAGAAAATATCGAATGTGACTATTACGATTTATTAAATGGTAAGGATGTTTTTTATAACGGTGAATTCATGGTTTCGTATGAATGGTCACTCGATTATGAAAACGAAATTGAATACTATTTAGACAACAAATAATGCCGTTAGCGTTTTTTTAGCGCTTGCTAGTATAAGATAGTGCTGCATCTGAAGAAGCGAACCTACCTATATGCTTCTACGATGCATTTTTATTTTCGTTAAAAAATAGACTTCGTCCTACGAAATAGGATGTCTTTTTATTCTATATAGAATATAATTAATCTATTAGGAGTATTAAACATGAAGTTTGAATTAGATGATGTTTTTAACAAATATTTACATATGACTTATCGTGAAAAAGTCGAAGTAGCTAGAGAAATGATTGGTGATATGGCGCCTTTCTTAATGAAACTTGATTTAGGAGAAGAAGACCGCATCAATTTCTATATCAGTCTTGTCAGATTATTTGCGGGCGCTGATCAAAAGCTTTCTTTAGAAGAGTGCAAACTTTTTAACGATATATTTTCTATCGACTTAACTTTAAAAGAATTTTCAACTTTGATGGTTGGCAATGATGAAGAGTTTGTCACTAGTATGGATAAAATTATCGACATGATGGATGACGAAGTAAAAGTTGCTGCTTGCTCGTTCGGTCTCGTATTTTTATCAGTTGATCGCAATATCAACGAAAGTGAAAGAAAAGTATTTGAACGCATTTTAGCTTAATGTTGAGGGATTACTACTATAATTTATTAAATAATTATCAAAAAAGAATCTATGATTCTGTTTTAGCCGCTGCCAAAAGATTCGAAAAAAACGCAAAAGTCGGTGGTGGTGTCTTTTTAAGCAATGCTGATTTTGAAAAAACCATTGATTCATTAAGATGTGATCATCCAGAGCTTTATTATATGAATTTCAACATGTCAGTGACTGGTGGATTCTTTTCTACGACTTTGCATCTAAATTACACAATTAGTAAAAACGACAGAAAGAAATATGATAATGCCCTTGAAAATTTTATAAATTTTGTTAAAGCAAAATGCCAAAATCTTAAAGGTGAATATGAAAAGGCATTATTTGTCCATGATATTTTTGCTGAGAATGTAGTGTATGACCTTAAAGAGAAAAATGCCTATGATATGCTCGGACCTATCCTTCATAAACGAGGGGTCTGTCAGGGAATTGCATTTGCATATAAATATATTTTGGATGAGCTTGGCGTTGATTGCATTACCGCTGTAGGTGATGTTCATTCTTCAACTACTAACGGACCACATGCCTGGAACTTAGTCAAAGTAGCAGGCCGATGGTATCATGTTGATGTTACTTTAGACCTCAAGCAAGGTGACACTTTCTTCCATGCTTATTTTATGAATAATGATAGCGATACCTTCATCAACCACAAATATAAGTACCGCATGAGTATTGAATGTCGTTTTATCAATGACAATTATTTCTATAGAAATAAATCGTTTTTTACTGATGTTGATAAAGCGGCCCAATATATCGTTGATAAATGGAGAGATTCTAACATTGTAGAAGTAAAAATATTACGCGCCGATAAAGCAAACAATATCAAGAATTTGATGAATGCAATTGCTAGAACTGGTGGGATGTATCAATTCTTTATTTATCCAATCGATCAACTAGATGTATATGCAGTCTATAAAAAATAAAATGTCTAGTTTATAATTGAAAAAGGAGCAAAAATTATGAACGCAAAATTACAAGATATTTATTCAAATTATTTGAATCAAACCGAAGAAGAAAGAATTGCTGTTGCTCAAAAAGCAACTGCCGCTATTGCGGGATTCTTTTCTGAATCAGGTTTAACCCAAAAAGAAAGTTTAAATTTCTACATCAACATCGTGAGATTATTCGTTTCCGCTGATCGTAGATGTTCGCAACAAGAAGTAAATTTATTTAATAAGATTCTTGGTGTTGATTATAGTTATGAAGATTTCTTCAATCTCACCAATGGTGGTTCTAATCCAGAATTTGTGAAAGCGATGGATGATATTATCGATACCATGCCAGAAGAACCAAAAATCGCTGTCTGTGTATTAGGCTTAACTTTATTGGCCGCTGATGGCGAACTAAAAGAAAGTGAAATTGATATTTTCGAAAGAATCTTAGAATAGAAAATTAGCGCAATAAAAATGACCACCTTAGGTGGTCTTTTTTTCTTCTAGAAATTCTCGTCTATTCGATGCGCAACTCTATACGCTGCCACATCATTTATCAAAGATGAAGTGAAACCAACGACAAGTAGGAAAGGAATGCTAATCAAGAAAGTCATCAAGGCTTGCTTTGGAGAACTATAAACCTTCAAAACAAAGTAGTTAAATAAAACAAGAGCAGGGGTGATAGCTAGATAATAGATTATTGTGATGATTAAAGTCGCTAATAATCTATAACGCATATTTCCTTCATAAGTCTCATTTTTAATTCCAAATAAGCCAGTGAACCATCTTCCTATTTGCAATAAAGGCACATATAGCGAAACTAGAGTAGCGATAGTCATACCGACTAAAAAGTTATATAGAATGTTCAGCCAGTTAAAAGATAAAAAGTTGATTGTTAAAACGCCAGCGTCAAAATCACTAGCGCCAATAATCGCTGAAGTTAAGCATAAAGCAAAACAAACTGGGATATTAACTAATAGTCCATAGACAAATGTTGCTAAACGGAAAGTGTTAATTTTCTTCATAAGGCTACAATTTTAAATGTCTAGTGAAATTATATCAATATTTCTTTTATAATTAGTATCTTTTCTGTAACATAATGGAGAAGATGGATAAGCATAACGTATTTTTCTTTGATTTCGATGGCACTTTAGTGGATTCAAGAGAATCGCTTGAGCTAGTTTTTAAAGGTGCTTATAACGCAGTTGGAGTGGATGTCAGCCCTGATTACATTGTCAGACTAATGAGAGTTCAGCTCCAACAAGGCTATAAAGAACTTAACGCTCCAGAAGATAAAATCGATATTTTCGCTAGTGAGATTATTCGCCTACTAGATGATGAAGAAGTATTAAAAAAGACAAAAATATTTTATGATACGATAGAGACCCTAGAGGGCTTATATAAGGCTGGAAAAACTCTCGCAATTGTTACTAGTAACAATAGGAAACATGTTGGTGATGTATTAAGATTCTTAGGAATCGATGAGAAATTATTCTCAATTGTTATCGGAAATCAAGAAACAAAAAGGCATAAACCGTTTCCTGATCCAATCTTAAAAGCCATAGAAGAACTAAATGTTTCTAGAGAAGGTGTATGTTACGTTGGAGATGGACTAGATGATATGACTAGTTCGGTTGCTGCGGGTATCGACCCAATTTTATTAGATAGACGCAGGGAATATGACAAAGAGAGTTATAGTAAAATATATTCCCTAAAAGATCTATTAGACTAATGAGCCATCGTAAAGATGGTTTTTTAATAGGCGAAAAAATAAAGTTATAAAACAAAACATTGTTTTATAAAATATTTATATGTATAATAAAATTATGATAGAAACAGAATTAGAAAGATATCACACATTATCCAATCTTGGTGACATTGAAGCCATCCATCAGCTTATCGATTACTATTTAGAAATAGGTGATCAGAAAAAAGCCTTTTTAAATGCGAAAAGATTTGAATATATTGAAGATAAAGAGGGTTATCGTAAACTAGGATATTTCTATGAACACGGAATATCCACTGATGTTGATTTAGAAGTGGCAAAAGACTATTACCTAAAAGCATATTTATTGGGTGATTATCTTTCTGGATATAATCTAGCCTTAATATTTTTAAGAGAAGAAAGATTTTTTGAATGTGCGATGTATTTACCTCTAGCGGTTTATAACAATCACTTACCTTCAGTTAAACTTTTAGCAACCCTTTATCTAAAAGGTGATGGGTTAGAAAAGAATGTGGAAGTAGCATTAAACTTATTTAAGTTAGCGGTCTCACTAGGAGATAAAACTTCTTTTTATAAAATTGGAAAGATACTTTTTGAACGTGGCGATCATATTGAAGCATCTAAATATTTATTAGATGCAGTCAAAAATAATGATTATGATGCCTGTTATTTACTAGCTACCTCTTATTTAAGAGGATTAGGCGTTTCAATCAATGTGCAAAAAGCGATGGAACTATACGAAATCGGCGCTGATCATGACAATATTAAATGTATGCATGCTTTAGCTATGCATTATCAAAAAGGCATAGGAGTGAAGCAAGATTTAGAAAAATCTCAAACTCTTTTAGAGAGGATAAAAATAGTTAAAGAAGCCAAGCAAAAGTAGGTTTTAGTAAAAAAAGTTTATAAAAATCTCAATATATGTAATAATTTACATAGATTTAGGGAATTTTATGGAAAAAGCAGATATTAAAACAATTAAAGAAGTTGGCGGAAGAAAAGTCATCCATCCATTCATGGCTGGAAATATAGTATATTCATTATTAATTTTGCTCATTATTGGTTTTCCAGTGGGCGTATTTTTTGTACCACTCGTCTATTTCGGCGGATTTGGTGCTGAATTACAATTAACAGGTCTTGAACTTTTCAAGTATTACTTGATTGATTTCTGGCAAAAGTTGGAACCTCCGGCGGGCATTATGGCTCTTATTGCTACCGCTAAAGATGAAATGATGGCGGAAGTTTACCGCTATATCATGCTTGGACAAGCAGCATTCATCGCAGTTTTCATTATTACTGCTTTTATCGCTTTAATCATTTTTATCGTCAGTTTATCTAAAGGATATTTAAGACATCCAAGAGGAGTGAAGAGCTTAGCAACTATTAACTTTATCTTCTCAATCTTCTTCTCGTTATCTTTCTTATTCTACTATATCGCCGGCCTTGTAAATGGCTTAGCTCCTGAGACAATCTTTATGTGGTTCTCATTTGTGGTCATGGGTGGAGCGTTAATTTTCTTGATTATTATCTCAATTGTTTATACACATCACTACGCTGATTGCTTATATGAAAATGATCTTGAATTCCATGAAGATGAGACCAAAGAAGTGGTTACTCATGTCACTGAAGTCCATGAAGTTACTAAAGTAAACTATGAAGCACCTACTACTTTACCACAAGATATTACCTCTATTGGTGGACATGAATTCTCCGCTAATCAAAACTTACAAGTTGCTAATATCCCAGTTGGTATTGAATCTCTTGGTGCTAGCGCTTTCTCAAACTGCTTAAAACTTAGAGTTGTTTCTCTTCCGGATTCCGTTAAAGAAATCGGATATAACTGTTTCTATAACTGTGTTTCATTAGAAAGACTTAACTATGCTGGAACCAAGGAACAATGGAGACACATTAAAAGAGGTAGTAACTGGTTAGCAAAAGCTAAGACTACCGAAGTTGTCTGTGTTGACGGACCAATCATTGTTAACCCATATCATTAATGGAAAACTATATTGTTGATAACAACATATATACACTTGCTAAAAATAAGAATAAAGACAATGTCACAAATAAACAAATACAGGACATTGTTTTTAAAATTATCTTAGAAATTGACCGCGTCTGTCGCAAACATAACATCCCATACGCACTTAGCTTTGGCAGCGCTTTAGGGTTAAATAATTATGGCGGATTCATCCCCTGGGATGATGACGCTGATATATCAATGGAATATAGCGATTACCTGCGCTTTGTCGATGTACTTACTAAAGAAATCAGTGAAGATTTCACATTTGAATGCTATGAAGTCGATAATCGAGCCTCGGTTTTAATTCCGGCAATGAAGGTTAGATATAAGCATTCTTTTATAAAAGAAAAAAATGATTTCACTTTGCCAAATAGAACCAAACGCGGAAATGGTATTTTCGTCGATGTTTCACCTTTAATTAATGTTCCTAATAATGAAAAAGAACTAAAAAAGTTAATTTGGAAATCGAAGTGGTCACTCATTCCTTTTATGGCTTTAGAGACTTTATGCCATATCAACCTTAAAGGCTTAAAAAAGAAATTAAAGAATTTTGAAAAAGAAGTTAATGAAAAATATAAAGATAGTGGTTATGTTTCTCAAACCGTGATTATTCCTTTCCAAGAATATCCAAAGAAGATTGTTGAACATCTCTCTTTCCCTAAAGAAGTTATCTATCCTTTTAAAGAATATATATTTAATGGAAAGAAACTTTATTCGTTTAATAATGTCGAGGAATTTTGTCGACTTAGATATGGAGAAAAGTCTCTTAAGATTAAAGATGGTGATAAATATAAAGCACCATTCAGCCAAAGTGAATCCGGCGGCCATCTAAAGATTGTGGAAATTTATAAATAATTATTTATATCCTTATATATTAATATAGGGATTTTTTATAATACCTCTTGAAACAAAAATAATATGGATTATAATATCATGTGTTGGCACTCAAAAGGTGAGAGTGCTAAAAGGAGTGAAAAACAATGAAAGAAGTCAAAAAATTTGAAACTGAATCGAAACAGTTATTATCTTTAATGATCAACTCTATTTATTCTAATAACGAGATTTTCTTACGTGAACTTATCTCTAATGCGAGTGACGCAATTGATAAATATCGTTATCAGTCTTTAACTAACGTTGAAAAGTTCCCTTTAAGAGAACATGAAATTAATATCAGCGTCGATAAAAAGAAAAGAACTATATCTATTTCTGATAATGGTATTGGTATGAATAAGGAAGAACTTATCAACAATTTAGGTACCATTGCTAAAAGTGGTTCTAAAGAATTCTTGGAAAAACTAAATGAGGCCAAAGAAAAAGAAGATGTAAATATCATCGGTCAATTTGGTGTCGGCTTCTATAGCGCTTTTATGGTCGCTAATAAGATTTTAGTGGAATCTAAAAAAGAAGGCGAACAAGCTTATAAATTCACAAGTGATGGTGAAGACTCATATACCATCGAAGAAAGTGATAAGGCTGATGGAGGTACATCAATCACTATTTTCTTAAAGAAAAATGAAAAAGAAGTGAACTATGATCGATATTTGGAAGAATATGAGATTAAGTCACTAGTCAAAAAATATAGTGATTACATCCGTTATCCAATCAAAATGTTAGTGACAAAGAGTCGTCCAAAACTCGATAAAGATGGTAAAGAAATCGAAGGAAAGAGTGAAGAATATCAAGAACTCGAAACCCTTAACTCCATGATTCCTTTATGGAAGAAGAATAAAGGTGATGTCACCGAAGAAGAGCTCAATAATTTCTATAAAGAAAAATTTGGTGATTATGAAGATCCACTCATCTCTTTGTTCGTCAAAGTTGATGGCTCAATCGTCTATGATTCTTTACTATATATTCCAAGCCATCAACCATATAACTTATATAGCGATAGTTATGAAAAAGGCTTACAATTATATTCCAAAGGAATATTTATTAAAGAAAGAGCCCCTGAACTCGTTCCTGATTATCTGAAATTCGTTAAAGGTTTAGTGGATTCTCCAGACTTTAATCTAAATATTTCTCGTGAGATTCTTCAAGAGACTCCAATGATGAAGAAAGTCAGTGAGAATATCGAAAAGAAGATTGTCGCTGAGCTTAAGAAAACTAAGGAAAACGATAAGGATAAATATAAGAAATTCTGGGAAGCTTTTGGAGAACATATCAAGTTTGGCATTTATCAAACATATGGGATGAAAAAAGACCTTCTTCAAGACCTACTTATCTTTAAATCTTTAAATAGTGAAGATGAATTTATCTCTTTAAAGGATTATATCGATAAAAAAGAAAAGGATCAAAAATACATCTACTATGCTTCTGGCGAAAGCGCTGACGCCATCAAGAGATTGCCTCAAATTGAGAAGTATCGTAAAAATGGTATCGATGTTCTTCTTCTCGACCAAAAGATTGATGAATTCGCCATCATGATGCTCAGAGAATATGAAAAAGTGGAATTCAAATCTATCTCTGATGAAGCAAATGATGAAATGAGTGATGAAGAAAAAGAAAAGATTGAAAACATTACCACAGATAATAAGAGACTCATTGATAATCTAAAAGAAGCTCTCGCTGGCGATGTTGACGATGTCGTTATATCTAATAAACTTGTTGATTCCCCAGTTTGTTTATCCACCAAAGATGGCTTATCTCTAGAAATGGAGAAAACTCTTAATGAACAACCTGGCATGGAAGAAGAAGTGAAAGCGCAAAAAGTATTAGAGATTAATCCTTCCCATGAGTTATTCCTCGCTTTATCTGAAATTCAAAATGATGACGAACTCGTTAAAGCATATGCATCGATTTTATATGATGAAGCTATGCTTCTTGAAGGAAGAGATATTAAAGATACATCTGAATTTGTCAGAAAAGTAAACGAATTATTCTCTAAAGCAATAAAAAAATAAAATAACCATTGCTATTTTAAAAAATAGGACTATACTTATGTGTTCCAAATAAAAGGGATACCTCCAACGTCCCAAGCAAGACGTTAAAAGGCTAGAAGACTGAAAGGAGGCATCTTGAAATGAAAAAGTATAGATTAGAAGCAGTTATCGACGGCAAGTTTATTAGCTTTGACCGCGAATTCGGTTCAAGGAACTCCGCCATTGCGTACTTATATGGATATTGCGACATGCATTTCATCCCTGAACCTGTCATCAATGACGAGTATCAAATCGACGATAATAAGCATGATATTGAATACATGACTGACTATGACAATAGATTTAGAGTCACAAGAATCGAACAATAACTACTAAAAAATGGGCCATTTCGATATAGAAGTGGTCCTTTATTTTGAAAAAAGATAAAAAAGTATTGATATATATTTAAAATATAAAGTATATTATATGTGCGTTTCCACGGAAGCGTACAATACTCTGAATAAGAGTGGCCAGGTTGCCACTCTTTGTTTTTGAAGGAGATAGGGATGGATATTAACTATTTAAAACCATTACTTGAATCAAAGATTAATGAGCTTGGTTATGAACTAATTGAGATTAAAGTAAGAAGGGAACAAGGAGACTTAGTCTTATCAATCGTTGTTGATCGCGTTGAACCAATTGACATGAACGCCATCGTCGAAGTTTCTGGAGCAATCTCTAGCTATCTAGATGAGATTGATAAGTCAGAAGAGAAATATTTCCTTGATGTTTCTTCCTTAGGAGCGGAAAAACCCCTCAAAGTGGAAGACCTTCCTAAATATGTATCTCGATATGTTAATGTTCATATCACTAATCCGATCGAAGGAGAAAACATCTTCGAAGGTGAATTAAGTGAAGTTAATGATGATTCAATCACTATCACATATAAAGTCAAAACCAGAGTAAAAAAAGTGGTTATATTACAAAGTAATATATATAAAATTCGTTTAGCAATTAAATTTTAAGGAGTGATTATTTATGGCTATTAACGTAGTAGAATTCAACGCTGCTCTTGAACAGCTTGAAATTACGAAAGGAATCAGTAGAGAAACCGTCTTAGCTGCTTTAAAAGAAGCGATGATTAAAGGCTTCAAAAAAGAAATCGGTGATGACGAAGCAATCGTTGAAGTCAATATTGACTTAGACCGTGGCACTATCGAAATGTTCCAAATCAAAACCGTCGTTGAAGACGCAGAAGACATCTTATTAGAAATCTCATTAGAAGACGCTAATAAGGATGGGGGCAAGTACAAAATTGGAGATGAATATAGAATCCCAGCTAGCCCAGAGAATTTAAGAAAGGCAATCGTTTTGTCAATAAAGAGTATTCTCAAACAAAAGTTTGCAGAAGCTGAAAAAGAAATCTTATTTGAACAATTTAGAGATAAGATTGGCACCATGATTACTGGTAGAGTCGAACAATTCGATGATAGAGGTGCTTCTGTTAATATTGGTAAGACCAGTGTCTATATGCAAAAGAAAGACATGATCAAAGGCGAAAGATTTGCAGTTGGTGACACTATTAAATTATTTGTTGTTGATGTTGAAAGTAATACCAAAGGTGCAAGAATCCATGTCTCACGTTCACACGAAGGTTTCTTAAAGGCGTTAATGACTGAAGAAATCCATGACATATATGATGGTACAATCGTCATCAAAGCTATCGCTAGAGAAGCTGGCGAAAGAAGTAAAGTAGCAGTGTACTGCGAAGATCCTACAATTGATCCAGCTGGTACATGTATTGGTCCTAATGGCAGTAGAATCCAAAAAGTTGTTTCACAACTTGGTAATGGACCAACCAAAGAAAAGATTGATATTATCAGCTATTCTAGCAATACTCCATTATTCATTATGGAAGCACTTAAACCTGCTCAAGTTTCAGGTATTAAGATTGATGAAGAATCTAAATCCGCAGTGGTTATCGTTAAAGACGATTCATTCTCTTTAGCTATCGGTAAGAAGGGTGTCAATGTTCGTTTAGCAGTTAAATTAACCGGCTATAACATCGACATAAAGACTGAATCTGATGCAGTTGAAGAAGAAATCGAATACACATCATTTGATGAAATCAGCGCAATGGAACTTGAAGAAAAGGCAGCAAGAATTGCACAAGCTCAAAGAGAAAGCCTTGTCTATCAAGATAATAGAGGGTCATTACCAGGACTTCCTGAAGGATATGTGGCTCCACAAGAAAGAACTTATGAAGAAGAAGCTAACGACTTCGATAGTGCTTTAGAAGAACAAGCAGAACGCGAAGAAGCAGCTCCACAAGTTAATGAAGAACCAGTTCAAGAAGAAGCTGAAGCTGAAGTTGAAGAAACTACAGTGGAAGCCGAAGCTGAACAAGCTCAAGAAGAACCTGCTGAAGAAGAAGCTCAAGAAGAAGCAGTGGAAGTCAAGACCACAACTACTCTTGAAGACCTCGAAAAATCACTTGAATCTTCCGCTAAGAAAGAAACTAAAGGCAAAGGTAAGAAAACCAAAAAGAAAGCCGAAGAAGAAACAAGTGAAAATGTCGTTGTTCATGAAGGACCTCGTATGTCCATCTATACCGAAGAAGAACTTCGTGAAATGGAAGAAGAGGAAGAAGAATACGATGAAGTCGATGATGAAGACATCGATTACGATGAATACGACCAATATTACGACGAAAATTAGTATTTTATGAATAAAAAGGCCCCGATTTATCGCACTTGTATTGTCACGCGTGAAAAGATATTAAAAAAGGATATGTTTCGCGTAGTGAGGACTAAATCCGGAATTTATTTTGATATTAATCAAGATATGGAAGGTAGGGGCGTCTATATCAAAAAAGATTTATCAACAATATTATTAGCTCAGAAGAGACACTCCTTATCTAAAGGGCTATCTAAGGAAGTTGATGACTCGATATATTTGGAACTAATACAAGCATTAAGTAGAGAAAGGAAGTAGAACAATGGGTAAAAAGACTAACAAGAAAACTGATCGCGAGACTAACGTTTCTACGAAAATCAGTGCTGAAAAAACGAGAACAAAAGTCAATGGTGGAGTCTTCATCTACACGGGTGCAATTTCCACTGGCGAACTTGCTAAAGCTCTCAACGTCTCTGTTGGAGAAATTATCAAATTCCTTTTCTTACAAGGAAAGATGATTACCATTAATACCGTCTTAGATGACGAATTAATCGGTTTAATTTGTTTGGAATTCGGCTATGACTTCCAAAAGAAAAATATCGTTGCCGCCGAGAATTTTGAAGAAGTGGAAATCAATGATGACCCTTCTAAACTTAAACCTCGTCCACCTGTGGTCACCATCATGGGTCACGTTGACCATGGTAAAACCACACTTATCGATGCGATTAGAAACTCTAATCTTGTCGCTGGTGAAGTTGGTGGAATCTCTCAAGAGATTGGTGCTTATCAAAAAGAAATTAACGGGCATAAAATCACCTTTATTGACACTCCTGGGCATGAAGCTTTCACCCAAATGAGAAGTAGAGGTGCTTCTGTCACTGATATCGTTGTTTTAGTTGTTGCCGCTGATGATGGTGTTATGCCTCAAACAGTGGAAGCAATTGACCACGCAAAAAGTGCTAATGTCCCAATCATTGTTGCTATTAACAAGATGGATAAGCCAGGTGCGGATCCTGATCGAGTTAAAAATGAACTCATGCAACATGATATTATTGCTGAAGATTTTGGTGGAGATGTCATCTGTGTTGAAATTTCCGCTAAGAAAAAGACCAACATTGATGGTTTATTAGAAACCATCATCTTAGTCAGTGAAATGAAAGAACTTAAGGCTAACCCAGATCGCTATGCTTTAGGTACTGTTCTAGAAGCTAAACTTGACCGTAACGAAGGTCCTAAGGCTACCTTACTTATTCAAAACGGTACCTTAAAAGAAGGCGACTTCTTAGTTGTTGGTACTTCTTATGGTAAGGCACGTCGTATGACTAACGAATTTAAAAAAGTTTTAAATGTTGCTACTCCTTCTACTCCAGTATCAATTATCGGTTTAGCAGAAGTTCCAGAAGCTGGTGATAGATTTATGGCTTTTGCTGAAGAGAGCGAAGCCCGTTCCATCGCTTTAAAGCGTAAACAATTAAAAGAAGCAAAAGAAAAATCAAAGACTAGCGCCGCAAGCTTAGAAGATTTATTCGCAATGGCCAATGCTGGCGATGTTCAAACTATCAATGTGATTGTCAAAGCTGATTCTACTGGCTCGGCAGAAGCGGTTAAGAATAGCTTAGAAAAATTAAATAATGATCACGTAAAAATCAATGTTATCCGCGCTACCAGTGGTGCTATCACTGAAAGTGATGTTCTTCTCGCTAGTGCTTCTCACGCTATCATTTATGGCTTTAATGTCAGACCTGATGCTAAAACAAGAAGCAAAGCAGCAGAAGAAAAAGTGGAAATCAGATTACATAACATTATCTATGCTTTAATTGAAGAAATTGAAGCAGCGATGAAGGGTATGCTAAAGAAAGAACTTGTCGAATCAGTGACCGGACAAGCTGAAATTAGAAAACTATTCAAAGTTTCTAAACTTGGAACTATTGCGGGTTGTATGGTGACATTTGGATTTATTAAAGGCACCAACCCAGTCAGAGTTCTTAGAGATGGTATTGTCATCTTTACTGGCGAATTAGCGGGTCTACAAAGAGAAAAAGACCAAGTTAAAGAAGTTAGAGAAGGCTTTGAATGCGGTATGCTTGTCAAAGGATTCAACGATATCAAAGAAGGCGATATCATTGAAGGATATGAAATGGTGGAGAGCGAGTAATGGCTAATAAACAAGAAAGAATTGCAACCATCATTAGAAAAAATATTGCTGAAATTATCCAATTTCAGATTAAAGACCCAAATCTTGGTTTTGTCTCGATTCCAGAGGTAAAAGTCTCAAAAGATTTTTCTTATGCGACTGTTTATGTCTCCTTCATCAAAGAAGAAGATATCAAACCTTCTATGGAAGTATTAAACAAAGCTAAAGGATTTATTAGAAGTGAACTCGCTCAAAAACTTGATATCAGAAGAGTGCCAGAAATTAGATTTGTAGTTGATGATGGCTATCAAAGAGAAGCGAGAATCACCGAATTATTAAATAAATAGGAACAATATATGTATTTTTATTTAGATGAGTTTCATTCATCAAAGCCAAGAGGCATCGAATATAAAAGCAATATGCCTGGAGCAAGCATAGTGATTGGCATGCTTCCAGGAGATACTTTTGATTTCACGTCAAAAAATTATGTTAATTGCACACTGGTTATCGAACATAGTGGAAGTGTTAAGCACTCATCTTGTGCATTATCTGTTGGAAAAGATTGGGAAGATGAATATCGAATTCATCACACAACTGGAGGCGCTCCTCTAGCAATTAAAATTGAAAGATATAAGAATTACACAAACCAACAAACGATTGAGTTTAAAGCGAATATGAATTACTCGCCTGATGGCCAATTTGTTAAAAAATTAGGCAACATTGCGGTTGAGTATATTGTTAAACTATATAGCACTAATTATCGTTTTGATTTGCCAGCTGTGCTTTTCATTGATGGAAAGAAACAATTTTTCAAATATAGTTATGTGACATATCCTTCTACAAAGCGCATTAGTAAATTAACATTTGTTGGTTTAACTGATAACTTTCAAGAGGTTAAAGAACTACAAAGTATTTTATCTGAAATGGGGTATCATTATTACTAATACCCCTTTTTTATAAAAAGGAGAAAGCAGTGTAAGGAAAGTGGCAGTTTTCTATAAAGACTTAATTCTCTCCTACATAAGCAAATAATAAAATATGGATGGCGTTTTATTAATTAACAAGCAAAAAGGAATCACATCAAGAAATGTCTGCGACCAAGTTTCTAAAATATTAGAAACTAAAAAAGTTGGTCATATTGGCACGCTTGATCCTTTTGCCACTGGTTTATTAATTGTTTTAGTTGGAAAAGCCACTAAATGTTTACAGTATTTTGATGATTTTGCTAAAACTTATACCGCCACAATTAAGTTAGGTGAGAAAACATCAACGATGGACACCGAAGGTAATATTATTGAGCAAAAAGAAACTCCTTATTTATCTAGAGAAGATATTGAAGATGTTCTTAGTTCCTTTTTAGGAAAGCAAAAACAACTTCCTCCAATGACCAGCGCTATCCATGTTAATGGCACTAAATTATATAAACTGGCTCATCAAGGAATAGAAGTGGAAAGGCCATTAAGAGATATTGAGATATTTGATATCAAACTAATTGATTTTAGTGATGAAGAAATAACTTTTAAAGCGACTGTCTCAAAAGGAACATATATAAGAGTGCTAGGAAATGATATCGCTGAAAGGCTTAAAACAGTTGGTCATTTATCGAGCTTAAATAGAGATGAAATTGGACCTTTCAGTTTAAAAGAGGCGGTCTCTGTCGGTGAATTTGATTCTAATTCGCTCCATAATATAGTCGACGTTTTATCGAGATTTTGTGCCGTATTAAAAGTTGATGAACAAAAAGCGAAAGATATAATGGATGGCAAGATTAAAGAAATTGACGGCGATTATAAAGGGGACAAACTTTTTATAATTGATATAAACAATAATCCAATTGCCATGTATAATAGAATAAATGAGAAATTCATTTTCTCACGAGGGCTATTCTAATCATGAAGATAATCGATGTTGACATTAATGATATCAAGTTAGAAGAAGTAAAAAATCTTCATCTTTGTCTTGGCTATTTTGATGGTTTACACCTTGGTCACCAAAAGATTATTAATGAGGCGCTTAAAAATGGTGTGACTGGTGTGATGACTTTTGATAATCCACCTAATTTCGCTCTTGGTAAGAATATCGTCAACTGTTGTCTAACTTCTTTATATGATAAATCCGTTCTTTTAGAAGATATGGGCGTTAAGCACCTCTACATTTTAAGAATGTCAAAAAAGCTTTTAGATACTCCGCGTGATGTTTTCGTAGAGAAAGTACTTAAAGCGATTAATCCTGCCGCAATATATGTCGGAGATGATTATCGTTTTGGCAAAGATGCGAAAGGAACACCAAATTATTTATCAAACTTTTTTGAAGTTCATTCAATGCCTTTACTTCAATGCAAAAATAGAAAAATATCATCTCGATATATCAAGGATCTAATTTCAGAAGGAAAAGTGGAACAAGTATCAGAATATCTAGGAAGAAACTATTCTTTGGTAGGACTAGTTGTCGAAGGAAAAGGAAATGGCAAGAAAATTGGCTTCCCAACCGCAAACCTTGATTTAGATTATCCATATGTTTTACCTAAAATTGGCGTATATATGGGTTATGTTAAAGTTCTTAGCAGTACTTATAAAGCAATTATGTGCATTTCAACCCATCCTACCGTGATGGAGTTAAATAAACCTTTAGTGGAAGTTCACCTTTTATATTACAAAGGTGACCTATATGGTAGAGAGATTGAAGTTGAATTTGTTAGTTTTATGAGAGACGTCATTAAGTTTGATTCGATTGAAGACTTACAAGAACAACTTAAAATAGATCGCGAAATTGCAAAAGATACCTTAAAGAATTTATAGGAGAATAGAGAATTATGATGAAATTATTTTCGTTCGGTGATGGTGTAACTGGCAAAGTTTTAATGAGAGTAAAATGTTCAGATCCGCTCTATATCGATGAACACCTAAATTTATATTTAGAAGGTTATGATAACGCGAATATCACTAGAGAATATGATGGCATGCCTTGCTATATTGGTGACATCCATATCGTTTATGAATATGATCGTAGACCTTTCTGCATTGGCAATACACGTATCACCTACGAATACGATAGAAAACCATTTTGCATCGGTGATACAAGAATAACCTATGAATACGATAGAAAACCTTATTGTATCGACAATACAAGAATCGTCTATCGCTATGACAGAACGCCTGAATGGGTAGGAGATAAACATCTTTACTAAAAAACACTTTTCAAATCATAATATTTATATTAATATAATGGTCGCGACTTACCTCTAGGATTAGCGATTCCTCAACGCTTATCCCGGGCCTAAGTTAAGAAAGCAAAAATAGGAGGAATTAACGATGGCACTTTCAAAAGAAAGAAAAGCAGAAATTGTTAAACAGTATGGTAAAAACGAAAAGGACACAGGTTCAACTGAAGTCCAAGTCGCTCTCCTTACTGAACAAATCAGAGCGTTAACCGAACACTTAAAGAAGAATCACAAAGACGCAGCAAGCAAACGTGGTCTTATGATCCTTGTCGGTCAACGTAGAAGCTTACTCAATTATCTTGCAAGAACTGACAGAGACGCTTACGTCAAACTTATCGTTTCTCTCGGCTTAAGAAAATAAGATAGTTATAAAGCGAACAAAGTTGGTAAACAATACCAACTTTTTTATTATCTTATTTAACAATTGTCTCATTTGGTTGTAATATAAAACGTGATAAGAGGTATAACTTATGGCAAACATTGATAATTTAGTGGTTTCGTTCTTATTACTTGATGAAAAAACCAGACTTAGAAAAACTCAAAAAGCTACAAATAGATTAGCGAATTATTTAAACGATACAAACGAATACACCGATAAACAAGTGTTTAAATTCTTTGTTGATGTAGTTAGCTTATTCGTCTCTGCTGATCATGGTTGTGGAGAAGAAGAGTGGAAGCTATTTAATGATATTCTTGATACTGATTATTCTTACCCTCAATTCGCTCAAGCTACCGACGGTGGTAACGACCCAGTTTTCAAAGAGAGAATGTTTGACAAAATCGCCGCTCTACCAAGAAGAATTAGAAATGATGTCGTGACAATTGGCTTAGCATTCCTAGTTTCTGATAAAGAATTATCTCCAACTGAAAAAATCCTCTTCAAGAGAGTGCTAAACGCAAAATAAAAAAGGAGCAGCCTTAACTTTATAAGTTAACTGGGGCACATGCTCCTTTTTTAATGCTATTATTTCTTCTTTTCTTTATTACGTTTGTCTCTAATCTCTTGCATTTCTTTAACATCGATCAAGGTCCAGCCTTGCTCTCTAGCGTAATCCACCATCTGAGTAAGAGCAGCCTTTAAAAACACACGTGGAATCTTAACACACATTTGGCAAGCTTCTTTAGTGAACTTAATTTTGTCATCGATACGATTAGCAGCGTACATGACTGATTCGACACTTGCTTCTTTTCCGGCTGGGATTGGCTCCTTAATTGGGCGAGATCTAAATCTTGTATACCAGAAATATTGAGAATCACGATAACCATAATCAACAGGAACTTTAGGGAAACTACTCGCTTTCACACCATTGATGATGGCGTTATAGAACTTTTCTTTCATCAAAATCTTGTCAATTTTTAGGATAAAATGACAACCGAATTTAGATGTAACTCCGTTAAAGTTACGATATGGTCCTTCAATTCCTTCAAGTTGACCGATTTTTTCTTTATCTAAATAAGCATCTTCTAAAGTATCATCCCATGTACATTCGAATACTTGATATGCCTTTTGAATAACAAGTGGTCTATTCCCTTCAGTTTGACCTTTTTCTAAAACCCAGTCACATTTAGCCATTTTTTCTTTTGGCGTTTCTCCAGGAAAGCCTAATTTAACAGTAGTGGAAAAGTCTTTTTTTGAATCTTCCAAGAAATTAAGTGCACATTTTCCAGTTCTCAATATGTTTTGAGCGGTATTAGATGAATTACGGCATTCTAAAATCATCGCATAATAACTTTTTCCTGCGATGTAATATGGAAAGCAAAGCGAATATGCACCTATTGTGGTGTTACCTTCTTCGTCTAATGTAGAAATCAAAACTGTAGGCATTGGAAAGAACGCGCTAGTTTGATAAAAATTGTCAACAATTCTTAAATCTTTAAATGAACTCATGATTATTTCTCCCTTATTATTAATAATTTTACATCTTTATTATTACTTTTCTATAAAATTATAATCAACTTAGTTGATTAGAAATATAAATATATAAAAAAAATAAAATTTTTTGGTCATAAAATCGAAAAAAATCACTATTTGTTTTATGAGAGGAGATATTTTTCTTCTCTAAATCCTGCCTACAGGGTGAGAGCCTTGTAAGTGGGTGGTCTTCGTATGTTTCTCCCACCATTCCGCAAAGTCTTAAGCAAATAACTGAAAGGTAGGAAGGAAGGGGGTAGATAAGATGGATGAAATATTCCTTATTATCATTTTACTAGTGGTAATCCTTCTAATAAAAAAAGGCTAGTGATTAACAACCACTAACCATAACCCTTTAAAGAAGCGTACATCAGTTATACTCTTCTTATATATATTATATCACGAATATTGTAGAAGAAGAATGAACAAATTAAGCGATAAATCGCTTAAAATCAAATTTGTTGTTGCGTGGCATCCTAGTAAAAGTTATTATTATAGGGCAGATACATTGTATGCTGTATACCTGATTAGCCGAATTAACGTTTAAGTGATCTATAAGGTCATCGGCATTGGGGAAGCCACGGAAAGGTGGCTTTTTATTTATGACAATTTACATTTATTCAGATGAATCAGGTACATTCGATTATATTCATAACGAATTCTTTGTTTTTGGTGGGTTAATATGTTTTGATAGACGAAACAAAATTGATATCACTAGAAAATATTCGCACGCGGAAAAATCATTAAGAATAAATAAGGAAAAAGGAGACAAAGAACTTAAGGCATCAAACATATCTAATGCAAGCAAAGGCAAATTATATCGATGCTTAAATGGGGCGTATAAATTTTGTGTAGTAATCAAGCAAAAAGAAGTAAATAAGAAAGTATATGATAATAAGAAGCATAAACAAAGATATCTAGATTACGCCTATAAAATAGTTTTAAAGAAGTGCATGGAGTTACTAATAAAAAGTGAAAAGATAATTCCATATGATGTACGTATCATTTTTGTTAACGCTGATGAACATTCGACAGCAACAGATGGGGTTTATGAATTAAGAGAAAATCTCTTAAACGAGTTTAAAAACGGAACCTTCAACTTAACTTGGGATGTCCATTATAAGCCTATATTTCCAAGATTAAAAATAGTGGATGTCAAGTTTTGTAATTCGTCTACAACTTATTTAATTAGAGCAGCAGATATCATCGCTAATCACTGCTATCATAAGGTTCTCTCTAATAATGGAATAATTGAAGAAGAGAGAAACATGTTTGTCTATTATTTGCCGAGCAATTTGATGGGTAGTGGTGGGTTAGAATACTTTGATAATTATTTGTCCTAATATTTTCTTATATTTGTGTTATAATATTACTCAAGAGTAATCTTATGGCAAAAATGAAAACAGAAACTAAGGTCAAACTCATCTATGCAGGTGAATTGGCTGTTATTGCAATTATTGCAATTGTGATTGGCGTTTTGAAATTGACTGGCGTTATCACCACCAAACCTATTAGACTACTTATCTATAACATTATCACTTTTGTTGGTGGCTTATGGTTTATCGTTGATTTAATTTGGACACTTAAAAGCGAAAAAAGAAGAAAGAAATCTTCCTTGCTTGATAAAGTGTGTGTAATTCCAATCAGTGCTTATCTTTTATTCTTTGATATCTACTGCTTTATGTATAAAGCACAGGGCATCGAAGTTAATGATATGTTAGTTAGAATCAGTGTTGGTGTTGTTCTACTTTATGTCGGTGTTTTATATACCTTCCAAGCTATCTATCATTATAGTCATCCTGTGCCAATGCTTATCGAAGCAATCGAAGAAGCTAGAAAAATGGATGAGGAAGCCGCTAATCCAAATAGCGATGAGCAAATAGAAGAAAAACCAATCGAAAATGATTCTTCTTTAGAAGAAAATAAAGAACCAGAAAAAGAAAATATCGATGCCTAGTGTATCTAATTTTTTGTTAAAAATAGTTTGACATTATTATAAAAAAGCATATTATGTAATGCTTAGCTATATGAAAGGAGATGATTATATGGCTAAATACAAAACAAAAGTACCAGTCTTCTTCACAGTCGATGATAACTACATTCCATACTTATCTATCGCCTTAAAAAGTTTGATTGATCATTCAAAGAAAATTAATAAATATGATATCTACGTCGTCCATGATGAACTTTTAGCGCAAAGTAAAAAGATTATTAGAGATCTCATAAAAGGTCACGAGAATTTTACAGTTAAATTCTTCAATGTCTCATTAAGATTACAAGAACTCTCTATTAAATTGGACGTCCGTGACTACTATACATCTAGTACATATTATCGTTTATTTTTACCAGAATTATTCCCTTTAATTAATAAAGCCTTATATATCGATAGTGATGTCGTTTTAAGAAGCGATGTTGCAAATTTATTTGCAACTGAATTAGGAGACAACTTATTAGGTGTTGTTCCTGATGCTTCTGTCCAACTCATTCCTGAATTCCAACAATATGTCACACAAGTCATTGGCATGCCTTATCAAGATTATTTCAATGCTGGTGTGCTTGTTATGAACTTTAAGGCATTAAGAGAGTTCGGATTAGAAAAGAAATCGATTAAATTATTAAAACATGTAACCTTAAAAGTTGCACAAGACCAAGATATTTTGAACTGGTTAACCAAGGGAAGAGTGACATTCGTTGATCCAAAATGGAACGTCATGCCTTTAGGAGAAAAAGTTGATAATCCTAAACTTGTTCACTATAACTTAATCTTCAAACCATGGAAACACGAAAACATCATGTATGAAGAATACTTCTGGGATGTTGCAAGTAAATTAAATTTAACTGTTTTCTTACTCGGACAACTTCATATGATTCCTAAAGAATATAAAGAAAAAGATTTCTTAGGCGTCGAAATGGTTAAAAAACTATGTTTAGAAGAGTGTAAGAAAGCTGATACATATTACGCTTATCTCCGTAAAGGCGATAAGAAAGAAGAAAAACGTGTTAGAGAAAAGAATCCATTGCTAGTTAGCGATGAAGAATTACAAAATATTCAAATTCCTCAAAACTCTCAACGCGCCGCTATCTTAGAAAAGATTAAAGTTTTAGAAGCAGAAGGCAAATTTGATCAAGATGTTGAGGACGATCCACCATACGTACCACTTGAACCACATGGCCTTGACTTCTTAAGAAGAAAATTCACTAGTAAAGTCAAAACTTGGATTGCTAATCACTATTCATTCCGTTATTTCAATCATCAAATCTCGAAAGGTAGAATTGTCATTGACGGATATGAAGGTATCGAAAACCTCAAATACTTAGAAAGTGGTGCTGTCATTACCGCTAACCACTTTAACCCATTTGATAGTATTCCTCTCCACAAAGTGGTAAAGAAATACTCAAAGAGAAGACTCTTTAAGATTATTAGAGAAGGTAACTGGTCATTCCCAGGATTATACGGCTTCTTTATGAGAAACTGTAATACCATTCCGCTAAGTAGCAATATCGAAGTCTTAAAATACACTTTCCAGGCAGTCGATACCGTCTTAACTAGAGGCGACTTACTCCTTATCTATCCAGAACAATCAATGTGGTGGAACTACCGCAAACCAAAACCATTGAAGATTGGTGCATTCCGTTTTGCTACAAAGAACAATGTTCCGGTCTTGCCAACATTTATTACGATGAGAGATACAGAGAATTATGATGGCGATGGCTATCCAATTCAAGCTTATACTCTCCATATTCTCCCTCCAATTTATCCAAATTCTGAATTAACAAGTAAGGATAATGCCCTTTATATGCAAAAAGAAAATGAGAGAGTGTGGAAAGAACTTTACGAAAAGGTTTATGGCATTCCTCTAAAATACGGAAAATAGTTTATGGTTTATCTGATTATTATCATAGTCTGTTCGATAATCATTTATATTCCTAATGCGATTGTTAACCCTGCAGGAGTGGATTATCCTTGGGCATATTATGCTTTAGCGGTTGTTATCTATGTCCTTGGCGAAGTTTTAATCGATGCGATTGTGGCCATCATCGGTAGAAAACTACCTGAAAAGATGATGAACCCGAAAAAAGGCATCATTCTCACTCGCGACTGGGAAATGAAAATGTTTGAAGCCCTTAAAGTTAAGGCGTGGAAAGACTATATGCCTGACTTAGGCAGATTCACTAACTTCCCTAAAGGGAATTTGATGGATCCGCTTAATAACGAATACATCAAGAGATACATTCTAGAAGCAAGTTATGGAGTTTGGATTCATTACGCAAGCGTGCCTGCTTCACCTCTCATCCTATTATTAGGATTCATTCAACCAGAAAGTGTTGCGACTTGGACGGTTGGCGTTCCAGTAGTGTTTGTTAACATGGTTCTCATATTATTACCTGCTTGGACATTAAAATATAACCTTCCTCGTTTAGTCAGAATTGCGGATATGAATGACCGATTTTTGGCAAAAAGAAAAGAAAAAGAAGAGAATAGCGATTAGTCGCTATTTTTCTTTTAACACAACAGAGCCCTCATGCTTTTTTGTTTTATTATATTTCTGTCCCTTATAGAAAAGCTGTTTTAATAAAATAGATAGAGTTTTATTTATAAAATAAGTTATAATCTTTTTATCTATGGAAAAGTTGAAATCTTTATCCTATTTTAGAGATTTGGGTGGCATTACGACTAAAGATGGTAACATCGTTAAAAAAGATGTTATATTTCGTTGCTGCGATTTCACCAAGATAAGCAGAGAAGATGAGGAATTGTTACGTAACAATTTCTATGCTTGCATTGACCTTCGCGCCGAAGATGAAGTGATAATGAAACCAGAATGTTTTAAAGATGATTCCTTTTATCATCATTTCCCAATGCTCACTAATGAAGAGAATCCTGCAGTTACAAAAGAAACTAGAACCGCAATTTTAAAAAGAAGAATGAGTGAGCCTGGTGGAATGAAAGGACATATTACTCAGCTTTATCGTCGAATAGTTAATTCTGAACGTTCAAGAAAATATATCAAAAAAATCTTCAATCTTTTGTTAAACAAAGATAAAGAAGGAATTGTTGCTTATCACTGTACACAAGGGAAAGATAGAACAGGGATGGTTTCCGTTTCCATTTTATTAGCTCTTGGTGTTGATAAAGAAGATATCATTAAAGACTACTTGGGCTATAATAAGCACGAAAGATTTAAAAGATTTATGATTCAAGTAGGTATTACAACTTGGCAACTATCCTTTAAAACAGGTAGAGAATTAAATTCCGCTCTAATCGCTATAAAACGTTATATCAATGCAGCATTTGATGAGATGGATAAATTATTCGGTGGATCTGATGGCTATTTAAGAACTGGCTTAGGTCTTACTGATGAAGATTTAGCAAAGTTAAAAAAGCTTTATTTAAATAAAGCTTAAAATATATAAGGAGATGTTATGAAACACTTAATTATTTTAAACGCAAAAGCTGGAGCATTTAAAGATTTAGATGCTTTCAAAAAAGAAGTCGATGAAAAATTCAAAGGACTCGATTATGAACTCTATTTTACACCTGGTCCAAGAGCGGTCATCCCTTACTTACACGAATATTTAACTAAAAATAAAGACAAAGTTCGTGTTTATGCTTGTGGTGGTGATGGCACAGTCCATGAAGTGGTAAATGGCTTAATCGGGCATCCAAATGCTGAATTAGCAGTTTTAGCGGTTGGCACCGGCAATGACTTTGTCAAAATATATTCAGAAGAAAAAGATTGGGATAATATCGTCACTAATAAAACAGGTGAGAATAGATTTAAAGATTTCTCTAAACTCATCAATGGCACCGTTGTGGAAATTGATATTTCTAAAGTCACAGGTCCATCCTTACCAGAACCATGGTATTCCAATAACGTCGTTAACTTTGGCTTTGACGCTATCGTCGGTGCTAAGGGTAATGAAAATAAGAGTAAAGGTAAGAAAAATCCATATGGACCAGCTGCAATTATTCCAGCTATTATGGGTGGTAGATTCAATAAGATTATTGTTAAAGCTGATGGTGAACAACTCGATAAAAAGAGAATGCTTTTGGCAAGTTTAGCGCAAGGACAATGGGTCGGCGGACAATATCATGCTTCTCCTAAGAGCGACAACACTGATGGATTAATCGATGTCGTAGTCTTAAAATGCATGAGTTTAGCAAGATTGATGATTCAATATTTTGGTCCTTACACCAAAGGTGAGCATTTATCTAACGAAAAATTATTAAAGAGAATTGTTTATAGAAAAGCTAAAGTCGTGGAAATGAATAGTGCAAAACCATTTGATATTTGTGTTGATGGTGAAATCTTAAAGGGCACAGAATTCAAAGTGGAAGTCATGCCAAAAGCACTTAAATTTGTCGTTCCAGCAAAATAGTTTGTTATGGTTGTCGAGTTATTAATTATTCTAATATCGATATCCTTTACCACATTAATCACATATTTTCTTATTCCAATAGGACACGGGTACCATTATTTTGTTCCATTCCTCCTTCTAATTGCGGGATATATCCTCGGAATGATAATTATGTGGTGTGTGCTTTTCCTCTTTAGTTTGCCTTTTAAAGAAAACTATCGAACCACACATAAAAAGCCAAGCAAATGGGCTAATTTCTGGTTATCCGAATCGATTGGTTATATTAATAATCATGCTGGATGTAAAGTTAAGGTAGATGCAAAAGTTGCGCTTCCAAAAAGAGAAAGATGTTTATACATTTGTAACCATAGAAGTAAATTTGATCCGATGATTTTATCTCAACTCTATGGCAAAAAAGATTTAGCATTTATCTCTAAACCAACTAACTTCAAGATTCCAATTGGCCATAGATTTATGTGGGGCGCGTTCTATCTCTCTATTGATAGGTTTGACAAAATGCAATCACTTCAGATTATGAAAGACGCTGGCGATTATATCAAAAATGATTTGACTAGTGTAGGTGTGTTCCCAGAAGGCACAAGAAGTGAGAATAATAATTTAGGACCATTCCATGAAGGGGTATTCACAATTGCCACACATAGTAAATGTCCAATTGTCGTTTGTTCATTTATGGGAACGGAAAAAATTAGTAAGAACTTCCCAAAAAGAAGAACACCAATTAAACTACAAATATTAGAAGTTTTATATCCTAATGATTATGAAGGCAAGATTGTTAAAGAGATTAGTGATCATTGCTATCAAGTCATTAAGGATTCGTTAACAGATATTTAAGAAAATTAAAAGAAGGTTTATAAAAACCTTCTTTTTTTGTTTTGCTTGTAATTATTTAATATCTCTTCTGGCAAATAATATTGTTCCTAATATTGCAAACACTGTTGCGTATATAATCGGGCAAATAATCCCACCGGCAATTGCAGCATCAGTTAATCCTGCCACCACGACACCAAGTGAACCAAGCGATCCACTATATAAATTAAGAACATATGTTGGGAATATCCATGACATTACCACAATGAAGTTATTATCTTCAGCACCTATTTGTAAGAAAATTGGTAAAAGCGATAAAACTGTTAAGAAGATAATGAGAATTGGTAATGAACCGCCAATAACTCTAATATTGCTTGAAACAAAGATAGAGATAGATGCAATAAATATGTAAGAAGTTAAGGCAAAAAAGATATAAGGAATAATAAAATTTGCACCGCCTATTGCTTCGGCGTTAAATCCACCTAGTACTGTTCCCATTAATACTGATAAACCAACATAATAAACCATCATAATGAAGGTAAATATGATGCCAGAGAATAGTAGTGATGCATAAATAAATGATTTACGATAACCAGCGATAATCTTGTTTCTTAATGTGCCTGTTGTGAATTCTGAAACAACAAGGACAGCTAGGTTGATTGGGACCGTTAAACCAAAATTGTTCCCTGTCGACACACTAGAAAGAAGCATGCTTTGGCCTGAACATAAACTAATATCAGATAATTGCCCAATTGCGTAATAGATTAGAGGCAGTGTTATTGCTAAAACAGTGCCAATAATCATAGTGATTAAAAATGTTTTCTCTCTAAAAAGTTTATACAGAGATGCTTTGAATAGATTAAACATGTCTAGCACCTCCTACCAAACTTAAATAATACTCTTCGACATTTACATCATTTGTACGGATGGTTTTAATCTCGATACCTTTCTTACTTAACTTCGTTAAAATGTCAATTGGAAGAATATCATCAAAAATTCTAATATGATTTGGTGAGCGTAATAATTCTTTAATGCCAATATCTTTAAGGGCTTCTTCTAACTTATCTAAGTCGTGATAAGCAAGATCTGTAGATTTTTTACATTCTAAACCTAAGTCTTCATTTGATAATTCTTTAATAATTTTTCCATGAGAAATAAAGCCCCAATGAGTAGCTACTTTCTCTAATTCGGAAAGGATATGTGAAGAAATCAAAAATGTAATACCTTGTTTATTTAAATTAATAATGATATCTCTTAATTCTGCTACACCTGTTGGATCCAAGCCATTCATAGGCTCATCTAGTAAAATTAATCTAGGTTTGTTTAAAAGAAGAAGTGCGATTCCTAATCTTTGACGCATACCCAAAGAAAAGTTGCCAGCCTTTTTCTTTCCAACATCTGCTAAACCAACTTGTTCCAACAAGCTAGGTATAACTTCTTTATAATTTTTAATACCAAAATAGTGACATGCATATTCAAGATTTTGATAGGCGGTCATGCTTGTGACGATTGATGGAGTTTCAACAATGGCGGATACGTTTTTTCTTATTGTATAAATTTTGTTATCTTTTCTATCAACGCCAAAGAGTGAATATGTACCCTTTGTAGGATTTGCTAAGCCCATCAAAAGACGCATGATAGTGGTTTTTCCGCTTCCGTTTTCACCAACGAATCCATAAATCGATCCTTCTGGAATATGCATTGAAACTTCATCAATGACTTTTTTACCACTATAAATTTTGACAAGAGAGTTCGTTTCTATTGCGTAATGCATTTTTTTATTCCTCCTCGAAGAGTAATTATACTCTTTTTTTTGTTTAAAAAATAGAAAAACACGGGCTCTGCTGTGTTTTGAATATCTTGTAGGTTATGAATAAAATAAAAAATAGAGAGAACTGCGCGATTAAAAACAAAAAAACTGAAGGCCAGCTATTAAATATGGGTTAATTTTTTTTGAGTGCATAAAAGAGGGCGTTTTTGGTCAAAAATCAAACACGTTCGGCCTCTTTTTGCAAAAAATTGCTTTTTTAATATTGTTTTAAATAAGTTACGTGCGTATAATGTATACATACATAAAAAAAGGAGAATTTTATGAAAAATCAAAAAAGATCATTTAACTTTGCTGGTTTACTAGTATTCCCTATTATTTGTGCCCTTTTAATTTTATCACTCGTCACAATCTTAAAGATCAATATGAGTGATGCTTTAAGAGCAACAAAATTAGGACAACATTTCCCAGTACCAGCACCTATTTCCACTTTATTTAACTATAGTTTATTTGAAGGCCACCCAGCCTACATGACAGGACAAATCTTAAATAACATCGTTGCTTACTTCTTCTTAGCAAGCGCAGTTGTTTTATGTATCCTCTCATTTGCTTTAATCAAACATAATGCGAGATTAAAGATCAAGTCCGCTTTAGTTGCATTATTATTAGTCGTTCCAGCAACTCTTGGCATGACTGGTGGATTCATTGACTTTGTTGGACACGGCTTTGTCGTTTTATTCCAAGAAAGACAAGATGCTATTCTTATCTTATTAGTGATTGTTTATGTCTTAGACTTTGCTTACTATGCGGCTGCTATTATTTACTTAGTTAACTCCATTAAATTAGCAGTTAAGGTTAACAAAGGCGAAATCCCAGTTGATGATGAAGAAAGCGTTGTTGCTGGCGATCAAGATCAAGAAGAATTACGTTCTGAAGAAGACGAAGCTGAAAAACGCGCCGCATTATTAAAAGACATCAGAACTATCGTTAGAGAAGAATTAGACCGTCTTGATAGAGTAGCAATCGTTAAGGAAACAGTTGCTGTTTCAACTCAACCTGCACCTAAACCAGAGCCTGAACCAGAACCAGAGCCAGAAGAGCCTGAAGAACCAGAAGAACCAGAAGTCGAAGAAGAAGCTGAAGAAGGTGGCAATGAATTATCAAAGAGCATTTCTGCTCCAAGAGTTCCATTTGCTGAAAAAATCGTCAAAGCTGATAAAGAAATTCAAGAAAAATACAACGAATTAAAGAATGATTTCTTATCCTATGGCGCTTCATCACGTCTCTCAATCGCTGGTGATACATTCCGTTTGCACCGCAAAGCATACGTTAAAATCACTTTAGTTGGTAAAACATTAAAAGTTTACTTCGCATTAGATCCAAAAGAATTCGAAGATTCACCAATTCCAGTGGCAGATGCTGGCGATAAGAATGCATATGCTGAAGTTCCTGCATTACTCAAAGTTAGATCTAACCTCTCTGTTAAGAGAGCAAAAGAACTTGCTGCTCAAGCATTTGCTAAAGATGGTATCGAAAGAGAACAAGAACCAGCAAATCACAACTACGTTAAAGACATTCGCGCTGAATTAAGAGCAAAGAAATAGTCTAATAACTTAGAATAACAAAAATACCAAGTTCGAAACTTGGTATTTTTTATTTATATAAAATTCTGCCTAGTCTAATGTGCGTAGCCCCTGCTTTTATTGCAGCTAAATAGTCATCGCTCATTCCCATTGATAAGAATTTAAGGGGGATATGCTTGGTTTTTACTAGTTTATCACGCAAATCAGCTAACTTTTTAAATTCAATTTCTGGGTTGTCACTATCTTTATATGCCATCATCATAAGTCCAACAATATTAATATTCTTTAGAGGAAGTATTTCATCTATAAAATTTTCTAATTCATAATATGGAACACCATTTTTATTTTCTTCAAGGTTTATTGATACTTCGACAAAGACGTTTAGAGGTGTTTCCCTTAACTTATCTATTTCTTTTGCTAGCTCTATTGAATCTAAGGAGTGTAGATAATCAATCTTGTTAATGATTTTCTTGGCTTTGTTCCTTTGAAGATGACCAATAAAATGCCAATTAATGTCTTTCAAATTACCTAGTTTTTCATATTTAGTCAAAAAAGAGTCGACACGATTCTCTCCGAAATCTTTTATTCCGTTTTCATATAAGACTCTCATGTCATTTGCATCAACATATTTGGTAGCGGCGACAATAGTGACATTATTTGGAATTGTGCTAATAAACTCTTTTAAATCTTCTCTAACCATATCATGTATCATAGCACTATTTGGATTATATATTCGATTTTTTCGATAATTATAGAAATTATTATTCTATTTAAATAAAATAATAGTTGTATGGAAACTTTTACTGGAAATGATTTACTAGAACCTATTGAAATATACCGTTCTAGACTTAAAGACGCTTTTCACGATAATGCTGAAAAGCAATTTCAAGAAATGACTGATCGCGCTAAGACAAATGTTCAAGCCAATCAGGATTTTTGCAAAATTTATTATGATGAAATGGCGATTGTCAATCGCTTGAAGAGAAGTAGAAACTGGAGAATTTTCTTCTTGGTCATGACATTTATTTTGGTGACTGCTGCAATGGTTCTTGGGGTTCTATTTGTAATTGGAAAGATTGATGTCGCTAACGCTATTTTATTTGGCGTGTTATGTTTTGTTGCTGGAATTGGTCTTATTGTTCTCGCTATTTTCTTAATAAAGAAAATCACTGAGCTACAGTCTGAGATTAATAAGCATCTAGAAATAGCAGAAAAAGCAAAAGCGGATGCTTGGAACGAAATGTTATCCTTATTTAATTTATATGAATATAATATGGCCGCTTCATTGATGACAAAAACAACCCCATTATTACAACTTGATCCTGTCTTTGATGGAGAGAAGTATGAATTCTTACATGAAAAATATGGATATGAAGCCTATCAAGGTAATGATATTTCAACAGTGTTTGTCCAATCTGGCTCGATTTTAGGCAATCCTTTTGTTTTTGAGAAGAATTATGTACAAACCATGCGTGACCACACTTATAGTGGACACTTAACTATTAGCTGGACTGAAAGAGTATATGATGGAAATGGTAAATCCCATACTGAACATCGTACTCAAACATTAACTGCTTATTATGCTGCACCAGAGCCTTGCTATTATTTAGATACATGGCTAATTTATGGTAATGAAGCAGCTCCAAATCTATCTTTTTCAAGATATCCAACTAATGTTAATAATATGAGTGATAAACAAATCGAACGTTTCGTCAAGAAAACAGATAAGAAACTCGATAAGAAAGTCGCTAAAGATTTGACCGATGGAGATGATACAACAAACTTCACAAAAATGGATAATGATGAGTTTGATGCTTTATTTGGCGGCATTGACCGTGATAACGAAGTGGAGTATCGCTTACTTTTCACACCTTTAGCTCAAAAGAACATGCTAGCTTTATTAAAAGGTAAAGAAGTGGGTTTCGGCGATGACTTTATCTTCAAAAAGAAGAAGAAACTTAATTATATTAAGTCACAACATCAACAAAATAGTGATTCCTTGGATAAAGATCCAGAAACACTAAAACATTTTGACTGGAAAGAAGCTAAAGCGATATTCGTAAATTACTGCGATAAATATCTTAAAGATGTATTCTTTGATTTAGCGCCACTTATTTCTATTCCTCTATACCAACAACATAAAACTATTGAATATATGTATGAGAATAAATTTAATCATAATGTCACTCAAGCAGAAGCAGAAGCAGCTGCAAATTCGCACAATATCAACTTCTTTAAGCATCCTGCCACTCGTAGTTTAGGCGTTATTTTAAAGAGCAGATTTATGAAGCAAGAAGAAGATTCCGATATTTGTGAGATTACCGCTCACTCATTCCAAGGCTTTGACCGTGTTGAATATGTTCCAGTAGTTGGTGGAGATGGCAAAACACATATGGTACCTGTTCCATGGATTGAATATGACCCAATTAGTAAGGTAACTCCAATCCTAGTTAAAGATACAAAACAAGATAAAGTAACTTTTGACCAAAGTTACGGAAGCGGTGGATTTAACGATTTATTAAACAAATTTAATTCCACTGGTGATATAATTTATAAGAAAAGGATTTTCTCTTTCATTATGAAAGATAAAAATTAGATTCATTGAAAATTAAGGAGGCAAAATATGGCAAACGATTTAGATGAATTAACTGGTCCAGTAAATGATCAGGGTAGAGATGTTAATGTTATTAACAAACAAATTCCAGTCACCGTTGGTGTTGGAAGTAAAGTATTTGAGGTCGCATTATGGGTAATGCTAGTTATTCCAGGACTAATTTTCCAATTAAAGAAAGTTAAAGCTGGCAACTATTTTGATCAACTTCAACAAAAATTACAACACGATGCATCCACAATCGATAACTATCTTGAACAAAGAGTTATGATTCTTCAAAATGCAGCAAAGATTTTAGACAAGGCAATCGATTTAGATAAGACAACTTTTGCTGAAATCGCTAAAAACAGAAATGGTGGTAATTTCACCCAAGCTTCACAACAAATCGACAATGTTGAAAGAGCAATTAATGTTGCCATGGAAGCATATCCAGATTTAAAAGCACACGCTGCAATCCAAGATGCAATGCAACAAAATAACTACTTACAAAGAGAAATTACTGCAGCTAGAGAAGTCTATAACAATACAGTTAACCAATGGAATAAAGATATTTTCAAATGGCCAGTCAAACAAATCGTCGCTGCAAAACGTGGTTACACAACTAGAATTCCATTCACAACCACAAAAGAAATTAAAGAAAAAGCACGTGATGTATTCTTCTAATATTAAAAAAGGAGCTAAAAATGAAATACAGATGTAAAGTATGTGGCCAAATCGTTGAAGTCGCCGAAGGCGAACCATGTCCAATCTGTGGCGCTAGCCACGACAAACTCGAACCAATGAAAGATGAACAACCTGGTGAATTAAGCTGGGCTTGCGAACATGTCATTGGTGTTGCTAAGGGCGTTGATGAATTCGTTCTTCAAGGCTGTAGAGACCACTTCAAAGGTGAATGTAGCGAAGTTGGCATGTACCTCGCTATGGCTAGACAAGCTTTAAGAGAAGGTTATCCAGAAGTTGCTTTACTATTTGAACAAATTGCCAAGGAAGAAGCAGAACATGCAGCAAGATTTGCTGAAATGCTTGGCGAAGTCGTTGTTGCTGATACAAAAGCAAATATCGAGAAGATGCTTGCTGGTGAAAATGGTGCTTGCCAATCCAAATTAAGCATCGCTAAAAGAGCAAAGGAGCTTAATTTAGATCCAATTCATGATTCTGTTCATGAAATGGCAAGAGACGAAGCTAGACACGGCAAAGCTCTTGAAGCAGCTTTAAAAAGATACTTTAAATAATTTAAAGAATTAACCAAATAAGGGAGCAAAATTATTGCTCCTTTTTCTTTATAAAAATATAATAGTCATATGGCAACTCCACTTGCAGATTTAATTAGACCAACCTCATTAGAAGAAATGGTGGGACAAGAACACTTATTTGGCAAAGATAGTGTCTTTAGAAAAACAATTTCTAGAAACATTATCCCAAATATGATTTTTTATGGTCCTCCAGGAGTTGGAAAAACTACAGTAGCAAATATAATTGCTAAAAATACAGAGATGTTGCTATATAAACTTAATGGTACAACCGCTAATCTAGATGACATCAAGAAAGTAATCGATGATTCTAAAAGCGTTTTTGCCGGCAAGGGCGTGCTTCTATATTTAGATGAGATCCAGTATTTTAATAAAAAACAACAACAATCACTTTTAGAATATGTCGAAAAAGGACTAATCACTTTGATTGCTTCAACCACTGAGAATCCATATTTTTATATTTACCCCGCTCTTATTTCTAGATGCAGTGTATTTGAATTTAAACAAATCACCAAATCCGATATTAAGAAAGGTTTAAAGAGGGTTGTTGATATTAAAAATATCAAAATTACAAACGATGCAATCGATTTACTAGCGGGTTCCGCTAATGGAGATATGCGTAAAGCAATCAATAATTTAGAGTTCTTATATAATGCGTTAGGAGAAGATAAAAAGATTACCGTAAAAGAAGTAAATGAAGTTGTTCCAAAAGCTAATATTTCATACGATAGAGGCGAAGATAAACATTACGATCATCTAAGTGCCTTTATGAAATCTTTAAGAGGTAGCGATCCTGACGCAGCAATTTTTTATCTAGCTAAGATGTTAGAGGCTGGCGATATTGTCGCGGTTTCTAGACGTTTATTATGCTCAGTTAACGAAGATGTTGGCCTTGCCTATCCTCAGCTAATACCAATCGTTAAATCATGCGTAGATACCGCTTTGCAACTTGGTATGCCAGAAGCAAAGCTTCCTTTAAGTAACGCGACGATTTTAATCGCCACAGCGCCTAAGAGTAATTCTTCATATATGGCCTATGCCAGAGCAGTTAATGATATTGAATTAGGAAAGGGATTATCGGTTCCTAGATGCCTTCAAAACACCCATTTTGATGGTGAAGACGCTGCAATTAAAGGCCAAAATTATAAATATCCACACGATTATAAAAATCACTGGGTGAAGCAACAATATTTACCAGATGACATCAAAGATGTCACATACTATATTTATGGTGATAATAAATTAGAACAAGCTACTAAAGAATATTGGGAAAAAATCAAAAAATAACTATGGATAGTTTGAAGAGTTTACTTGACGCTAAAAAATATGAATTAGTGATAAAATTAACTGAAAAATCTTTAAAGGGTGAAGATCTTTTTTATCGTATAGCGGCCTTTATTTGCCTGGGTAAATATGATGAGGCCTTATACGTAATTCAAGACAATCAAGAAATATTAGAAAAAACTAATATGGCCGCCTTGATTAAAGTTCATATTGAACTTTTATGCGTCTTAGAAAGATATGAACAAGCCCATGCTACTTTGGATTATTATTCAAATCTTCCTTATCAATCGCAAGTTGTGGAAGAAATGTTAAGGGACGCACCTAAAATAATAGAAAAAGAAGAAAGAAAAGTATCTTCTAAATTTATTAATGATGATGACATATTTGATAAGCTAAATTCTAGTGACAAAGAA
Organism: Bacilli bacterium; assembly: GCA_024680795.1. Lineage (GTDB taxonomy): Bacteria > Bacillota_I > Bacilli_A > RFN20 > CAG-826 > UBA2450. The sequence continues at coordinate 57,784 of JAILBR010000062.1, forward strand.
GAAGTCTTATTTGCGATTGATTTAGTGAGAAAAAGAGATATTTTCACTTATTTAAGTGAAATAGCAAAGATAATGGTTAACAATGAAAGCCAATTTGTTAGAAGTTTGGCTTTAATGTTACTCGTAGAAAAAGAAGTGGATAGAGACCTAAGATTTAAGTCTTTTAGTGGCGTTATAACCGTGAATCCTAAACATCTAACTCCTCCATTTACCGGTGATAAATTTAATACCATTTTGCGTATTATGGATAGAACATTTAAGGATGCTTCTTTAAGCCATAACGGAGCGCAAATACTTTCTTCATATGTCATTTATACATATCCAAAAACCATTGAAAAAGACGAGGAAGAAATTGCTTTAGCCATCTTCTATGTTGCTAGAAAATTAATGTCTATTGACGCTGATATAGAAGTGGAAGCTAGAGAAAAGAATCTAGATTTAGATAAAGTAAAATCCTACATTGATTTAATAAATATTTGCATTGAACAAATGTAGTCAAAAAGTCAGAAGAAGGGGGATTCATCGTGGAATTTGACCTTCTTTTTTATTTTTGATACGCAAAAAACATTATCGTTTTTTCTTTTTTAGAGAAAAGTTTAAAGTATTTTGCTTGTCTATAATTATAAATTCATTTATAATCTATCACGCATGTAAAATTTGAAAAGGAGAATCAAACATGGAAAGAAAAGTAACAAAATTAGAAAACTGTCATGTTCAAGTTGATGTTGTCGTCGATGAAAAAGTATGGCAAGACGCTCAACAAAAAGCTTTAAACAAGTTAGCTGCTAAAGTTAAAGTCGATGGATTTAGACCTGGAAAAGCTCCAATCGCTATGGCTAAGAAACACATTGACCCAGCTAAATTATATGATGAAGCGTTAAATATCGTTTTACCAATCGCATATCGTGACGCTCTTGAAAACGAAAAGCTTGAACCATTCGCACAACCAAAAGTCGATGTTCTTAAATTATCTGAAAATCAATTAGAAGTCAGATTTGTTATTATCACCTCCCCAGAAGTGACATTAGGACAATATAAAGGCTTAAAAGTCGGCAAAACAAACGTCGAAGTCACAGACAAAGATGTCGATGATGAAATCAATAAGTTAAGAGAACAAAACGCTTCTTTAATTTTAAAAGAAGGTGAAGCCGTTCTTGGTGATACATTAGTATTCGACTTTGTCGGCTCTATTGATGGAGTTGAATTCGAAGGCGGTGCTGCTCAAAACTATTCATTAGAACTCGGTAGTGGACAATTCATCCCAGGATTTGAAGATCAATTAGTTGGCACAAAAGCTGGTGAACATAAAGACGTTAATGTCACATTCCCAGAACAATATGGTGCCCCTGAATTAGCAGGAAAAGCTGCTGTCTTCGCTTGTGATGTTCACGAAGTGAAAGAAAAGAAATTCCCTGAATTAGACGATGAATTTGTCAAAGATTTAGGCATTAAAGATGTAGAAACAGTAGCAGCTTTAAAAGAAAACAAGAAAAACGAATTATTAGTAAATAAAACAAACCAAGCAAAATCCGAATACCTCAACAAGTTATATGATGAAATTGCTAAAGGCTCAAAGATTGCTATCGCTGAAGAAATGATTGAAAGCGACGCTGACAGAAATATGCAAGATATGGAAAGAAGAATGCAACAATCTGGCTTAACTCTTGATCAATATCTTGGTTATATTGGTCAAAAGAAAGAAGACTTTGTCGCTAAATTAAGAGAAGACGCAAAGAGAAATATCACTAACTACTTCATGTTAGAAGCTATCGGTGCTGCTGAAAAAATTACAGTTAGCGATGAAGATGTTGATTTCGAGATTGCGAAGATTGCTTCCGAAAACGACACTACAGTTGAAGAAATTAACAAGGTGTTAGATTCCAGAAATCAACGCGCTCAATTCAAAAATAACCTCAGATTAACTAGAATTGAAGATTTCTTATACGAAAACAATGACTAATTAATTAGTCAAACTGAAAGGAGGAGAAGTATATGGCAGAAAAACCATCATCTGTAACCCTTCCATTACTTATTACTAAAGGTCTTGTTCTTTTTCCAGCTAATACTCGCTTAATCGATGCTGGAAGAGACTTTTCCATGAATGCTATCAATGTAAGTAGAGAAAAAACCGACTCGCTTATCTTGATTACTTCACAAATTGACGTCAATGACGATAACCCAACCGCAAGTGATATCTATAATGTTGGCGTTATTGCAAGAATTCAAAGTGTATCAGAAAGAGAAAATCGTCTTAGAGTAAGAGTGGAGGTAATTGACAGAGTCACATTATCACACATCATCTTTGATGATGAAGAAAAAACTTTCGTATGCCAAGGCATTTTCCTTGATCAACTAGTGGTAAATGAACAAGAAAGCGAAGAAATAGTGCAAACTATCAATCGCGAAATAAATAAATACCCACAGGTTTTATCACACTTACCAAAAAGTATTATTAATTTAACCGCTAATAATGCTGCTGGTATTGAACTTTGTTATGCCTTAGCTGGTTATTTTGATGCACCAGTTGAAACTAGACAAAAATTACTTGAAACAAATGATAGTGTATTCCTTTTACAAACTATCGTGGCTTTAATTAACGGTGAAAATACAAAAACTGAAATCGAAAATAACATCTCTAATACAATTAGAGAATCAACAGAAAAAAGCCAAAAAGAATATTATTTAAGAGAAAAACTTAAGGCCGTTAAAAAAGAATTAGGCGAAGATGTTGGTGGTAAAAATGATCCTGATACCATTTTAGCTAACCTCGATAAGTTCCCTTATCCAGAAAACATCAAAGCCAAAGTTAGATCAGAAATTAAAAAATATGAAATGATGCCACAAGGCTCATTAGAAGCCGCTCTTATCCTCTCTTATTTAGATGTCATCATGTCTATTCCATGGTGGCAAAAAACTGAAGATAATGATGATTTAGCTAATGTCGAAAAGATTTTAGACGAAGATCATTATGGATTAGAAAAACCAAAGAAACGTATTGTGGAATATCTCGCTGTTAAAAAATTAACAGGCAGTTTAAAGAGCCCAATCTTATGTTTCTATGGTCCTCCAGGAACCGGTAAGACTTCTTTAGGAAAATCTATCGCAAGAGCGTTAGGAAGAAAATTCTTTAAATGCTCTCTAGGCGGTATTTCTGATGAAGCAGAAATTAGAGGACACAGAAGAACCTATGTAGGTTCTTTGCCTGGAAGAATCATTCAAGGCATGAGAAAAGCAGGTGTCACAAACCCTGTCTTCTTACTTGATGAAGTTGATAAACTTGCTTCCAGTTATAAAGGTGATCCAGCCAGTGCGTTATTAGAAGTTTTAGATCCAGAACAAAACTTCATCTTTAACGATAACTATGTGGAAGAACCATACGATTTAAGTGATGTTTTATTCATTTGTACCGCTAACTATTTGGAAAATATTCCTGGCCCATTAAGAGATAGACTAGAATTAATTCCATTAAATAGCTATACCGAAATTGAAAAGAAACATATTGCCTTCGAGCACTTAATTGCAAAGCAAGTAGCAATTAATGGTTTGAAAAACGAGCAAGTTAGCTTCACCGAAAGTGCAATTGAATATATTCTTCACTATTACACTAGAGAAGCTGGTGTTCGTGAACTTGAAAGAAAGATTGCTTCTTGCTTAAGAAAAGTAGCAGTAGCTATTGTTAAAGATCCATCAATTGAACATATCGAAATTGATGATAAAAAAGTCAGAGAATATCTCGGTATCGAAATCTTTGATTATTCAAAGAAAGGCAAAGAGCCACAAGTCGGTGTGATGACTGGCTTAGCTTATACCGAATTTGGTGGGGACATTCTTTCTATCGAAGTTAACCACTTTAAAGGAAAAGGTGGCATTGTCTTAACCGGTAAACTTGGTGAAGTGATGAAGGAAAGTGCGACTATCGCGTTAGATTATGTGAGATCAAATGCTGAAAAATATAAGATTGATCCAGAAATCTTCGCTAATAGCGATATCCATATTCACGTACCAGAAGGTGCGGTTCCAAAAGATGGACCTAGCGCTGGTGTGGCCTTAACTCTTGCCATCATCTCTGCATTAAGTAACCGCCCTATATCACAAGATATAGGTTGTACTGGTGAAGTCACATTAAGAGGACTTGCCTTACCTATCGGTGGCTTAAGAGAAAAATCTCTTGCGGCGTTAAGAAGTGGTTTAAAAACTATCATGGCACCAAGAGAAAATAAGAGAGATGTTGATGAACTTCCTCAAGAAGTGAAAGACAATCTAGAAATTATCCTCATTGATAATGTCGATGATGCATATAAAGTAGTATTTGGAAATGACGATTAATTTTTTAAACGCAACTTTTGCCAAAAGTGCACCTAGTTTAAAAGAAGCACCTCAGGGGCAATTCCCTGAGGTTTTGCTCGTCGGCAAAAGTAACGTTGGAAAATCGTCCTTAATCAATGCTTTATGCAATAAAAAAGCTTTAGCGTTTACTTCAAGCAAACCAGGGCATACCAGATTATTAAATTATTACAATATTGATAACAAAATCTATCTAGTGGACGCCCCTGGGTATGGATACGCTAAGGGTGGATTTGATTTAGATAAGTTATTCGGTGAGATGATGGATGACTATTTCACCAACGCCAGTAGATTAAAATTGGTTCTAGTTTTATTAGATTCTAGAAGAGAACTAAGCGAAAACGATGTAGATATAATTAATTTCATCAGAGAAAAAGATATCGATCACTGTTTAGTTTTCACTAAATCAGACAAAATTAATCAAAGCGAGAAAGCACATTTATTAAAGCATTTAAGTGAAATTGGAGTAGAAAAAGATGAAATAATCTTTACTTCCACATTAAAAACGAGGACTTTTGATTCTTTAAGAAACAAAATCTCTTCTATATAAATAAAAAATAAGTATATAATGACTACGTTCGATGAACTAGAGGAGTAACTAGACAAGCTTCTTATAGAGAGTCAGGGATGGTGGAAGCCTGATAGAAGAATCTAGCGAAGGTCGCTAGGGAGAACTGATTCTAATAATTTAGATAAATAAGTGCCAGAATAGATTTCTGGAACTAAGGTGGTACCACGCGAATCGCGTCCTTAGACAGGGCGTTTTTATTTTATTAGGAGGTAACAACATGCTCGACAAAAGATATTCCCCAAAAATAGTGGAAGAAGGAAAATATGAGAATTGGAAATCCAAGGGTTATTTTACCGCTGGAGATAAATCAAAAGATCCATTCTCAATCGTTATCCCTCCACCAAATGTAACTGGTAAGTTACATCTAGGTCATGCTTGGGATACAACAATTCAAGATATCATCGCTAGATATAAGAAGATGCAAGGTTATGATGTCCTTTGGCTACCAGGTATGGACCATGCCGGCATTGCTACACAAGCAAAGGTTATGGCTAAATTAGTCGATATGGGTATTGATGTTACCAAGATAAGTAGAGAAGAATTCTTAAAATATGCTTGGGCTTGGAAAGAAGAATATGCAGAAAACATCCATAATCAATGGGCAAAGATGGGTTTAGCATTAGATTATACTCGTGAAAGGTTCACCCTTGATGAAGGATTAAATTACGCGGTTAGAAAAGTCTTTATTGATTTATATAACAAAGGATTAATTTATCAAGGCGAAAGAATTATCTCTTGGGATCCAGTTCAACAAACCGCATTAAGTAACATTGAAGTTATCCACCAAGACGATGAAGGATATATGTATTATTTCAAATATCCAGTGGTGGATAGTGATGATTATTTAATCGTGGCGACAACTCGTCCAGAAACAATGTTTGGAGATGTGTGTGTCTGTGTTAATCCTAAAGATGAAAAATATACAAAATACCATGGAATGAAGGTTATTAATCCTGCAAATGGAGAGGCTCTTCCAATCATCGCTGATGACTATGTCGAAATCGGCTTTGGAACTGGAGCGATGAAATGTACTCCTGCCCACGATCCAAATGACTTTATCATTGGCAAAAAATATCATTTAGAAATGCCAATCATTTTCAACAAAGACGCTACTATGAACGAGAAGTGTGGACAATATGCTGGTTTAGACCGCTTTGTTTGCCGTGAAAAACTCATTGAAAACATCAAAAAAGATGGCAACTTTGTCAAGCAAGAAAAGATTATTCACGCAGTCGGACACTCCCAAAGAAATAACTGTATCGTTGAACCAATGTTATCAAAACAATGGTTTGTGAAAATGAAACCTCTTGCCGAAGCTGCAATCGCAAATCAAGATACAGAAATGAAGGTTAATTTTGTTCCTGCTAGATTTGAGCATACATTCTTACAATGGATGAATAATATTGAAGATTGGTGTATCTCTAGACAGTTATGGTGGGGTCACCGTATTCCTGCTTATTACCATAAACAAACTGGCGAAATCGTTGTGAGCATGGATCCACCAAAAGACATTGAAAACTATGAACAAGATCCAGATGTGCTAGATACATGGTTCTCTAGTGGTTTATGGCCATTCTCCACAATGGGCTGGCCTGAAGAGACTGATGATTTAAAGAGATATTTCCCAACCTCCGCTCTTGTGACAGGCTATGACATTATCTTCTTCTGGGTTTCTAGAATGATTTTCCAAACATTAAACGCAACTGGAAAAGCTCCATTTAAAGATGTTGTTATTCATGGATTAGTTAGAGATGAGTTAGGTAGAAAAATGTCTAAATCTCTTGGCAATGGAGTTGACCCAATCGATGTTATCGATAAATACGGTGTCGATGCTTTAAGATATTTCTTAACTACAAACTCTACACCTGGACAAGATATGAGATATATCGATGAAAAAGTGGAAAGCAGCGCTAATTATTTGAATAAGATTTGGAATTCCGCGCGATACGTGTTAGGTATTTTACCTGAAAACTATCAACCAAAAGATCCAAGTGAGCTTCAACTATCACCTTTAGATAAGTGGGTGTTAAATCGTTTGATGATTACCATACAAAATGTGACAAACAACATGGAGAAATATGATTTTAACGCGGCGAGCAGCCACTTATATAACTTTGTCTATGATGATTTCTGTTCGCAATATTTAGAGATGAGCAAAGTTGCTCTTTCTAGCGACGATCAAAATAAAAAAGAAGCCACATATGCGACGTTATACATGTGTTTAAAAGATATTATCTTATTAATTTATCCATATACTCCATTCATTGCTGAAGAGTTATACTTGAATCTTCCAAATCATCTTGAAAGTGTGATGGTCGAAAGCTATCCAAAAGTGTATGATAAACTCTTAAACGACGAATCAGATAAAGAAATTAACCTCTTATTCAACGTGATTAAAGAGATAAGAAACTATAAGATTAGCAATAAACTTGCTCCAAATAAATCATTAGATTTATCAATCAATCTAAGAATCAAGGTAAGCGATGATTTTACGGTCTATTTAAAGAGATTTACTTTCTCAAATATCAAATATGTCGGTGAAGAGATTATCAACTTATCTGGAGACCTTATCAGTTTAGATTATTGTGATATCTTGATTTCTAACGACAGCGATAAAGAAGAAATTATCGAGAGAATTAAAAAGGACATCGAAACTGAACAAAAAGAAATCGAAAGATGTGAAAAGATGCTCAATAATCCAAACTTTATTGCCAAAGCTCCGCAAGAAAAGATTGAACAAGAAAAAGCTAAGTTAGAACTTCATAAAACTAATTTGATCAATTTGAATGAAAAATTGAAAAAAATATAAAGGGAAGTAAGACCATTTGGTCTTATTTTTCTTTATTAAAAATTTTTGGTCATAAAATCAAAAAAACTCCCTATTAGTTTAATGAGAGGGGAAAAATGTCGCTAGATAAAATTCTCCAAATTCATATTCACTCAAGCTCAAAATGTTACCCCAAATCAAATCCGTTTTACTCAGAGCGTCTCCCAGTTTTTCCTCTCTCGCTTATCTTTTATAGGAGGGCATATCAATGAAATACGAAATCATGACTGAAGAAGATCTTATTAGTCATACAAGCGGTGAAGCGATAACCTTATCAGCAGTTATGGCTATTCTTGCGGTTGCTGTTATTGCAGTAGTCGCATATCGCTTATTCATGTCGAACAAAGGCAGCGCTACAGTTCCTGGTGGTTGGAAGTTCACCTGGAATTAATGAGCATAATTAAAGAGCTTCCAGAATTAGATCGCCCACGAGAAAAGGCGTTACGATATGGCGTTAGTACTTTAACTGATACGGAACTATTATCGATTGTGCTAGGGAGTGGATATCATGGAGAAAATGTGAGAGAAATATCTAACAATATCATCGAACATTATCAAGGATTATTGGGACTTAGTAAAACCGATTATTATGACCTAATCAAGTTTAAAGGAGTGAAACAAAGCAAAGCTTTAATCTTATCAAGCATATTTGAAATCCATAAACGCATATCGATCAAAGAACAGCAAAACGAAGAGGAAATAGTAAACTCATATAATCTTTATAAGAAATACTACCCAATCGTGAAAGACGATACGCAAGAGATAATCATTCTTGTAATTCTCAATCGTAGAAAACGAATCGTGTTTGAAACCACATTATATAAAGGTACAGAGAATGATGTAATCTTCTCCTATAAAGAAATATATAGATACTTAACAATTCACCGGGCACATTCATTTTATTTAATCCATACACACCCGAACAAAGAATCAAAACCATCACGAAAAGACATAGTCTTTACAATCGAACTTTTTAGAAGAGGAGAGCAGATGCAAATACCAATGGAAGACCACATTATCATCGGTGATGATGGCTACTATTCATTTAAAGAATCGAAAAAAAATAACATTTCTTGTTGAACTAGAATTATAACTTATGTTATATTACATGCGTTGTCGCCTCACTAGCTACAACCGCATAGAAAAGGTTCTATAGAAAACTTCGGTTACCTTAATAGCGAGTCCTTAGTGAAATTTATCTAAAAGGAGGGACATTATGTACGCAATCATCGAAACAGGTGGAAAGCAAGTTCGCGTTGAAGTCGGCGCAAAAATCTATGTTGAAAAACTAGAAGCTGAAGTCAACTCAACTGTGACATTCGACAAAGTTCTTCTCGTTTCTGACAAGAAAGCTAAAGTTGGAACACCATACGTTGAAGGTGCAACCGTAGTTGCAAAAGTTGAAAAACAAGGTTTATCCAAAAAGATTCGTGTCTTTACTTACAAGAATAAGACAAACGAAAGACGCACAAAGGGTCATCGTCAACCTTATACTTGCTTAGTAGTCGAAGCAATCAACGCTTAATCGCGAATCAAATCGAGGTTACATGGTCAAAGTAGTTATTACTAGAGACGCTTGTCAAAAAAACAGTTTAGGAAAAAATAAAATTCTTTCCATCGCTGTCAAGGGACACGCCAATAGCGCTCCTTATGGTCAAGATCTTGTTTGTGCAGCAGTTAGTTCAATCCTTACTGGTGGTGCAAATGCACTTTTAGAAGGATACGAAGCAAATCCAAATTTCAAGGTAATCTTGGATGAAGGAAACGCATTAATTGAGCGCACCAACGAAATTGATGTAAGTGATAATCAAGAAACTGTCTTAGAAACAATCGCAATCATGTTAAAAACCATCGAAGAATCTTACTCGAAATTTATCAAGATCGAGGAAAAATCAAAAAACTAAAAGAAAGGATGAATCACATTATGATGTTTAAATTAAATTTGCAACTCTTTGCTTCTAAAAAGGGTGTTGGTTCTACAAAGAACGGCCGTGATTCTGCTGGACGTAGATTAGGTGCTAAAGTCGCCGACGGACAATGGTGCCACGCTGGTAGCATTATCTATCGTCAAAGAGGTACTCGTATCTATCCAGGAGAAAACACCAAAATCGGAAAGGATGACACAATCTTTGCTACTGCAAATGGTGTTGTCAAATACGAACGTTTAGGTAAAGACCGTAAAATTGTTCGTGTTATCGCCGATTAATTAGCAAAACATTTGTTCAAAAAAGACCACAAATAATATGTGGTCTTTTATTTATATTTATAATATAATAACTATGTATGTTTATCGATCGAGCAATTATTGAAGTCAGAAGTGGAAAAGGTGGCGATGGTGCCATCGCATTTAGACGTGAAAAATATATTGCAAAAGGTGGTCCTGCTGGTGGCAATGGAGGAAGAGGTGCCTCTATCTATTTAAGAGCCAATAGTAAGATTAATACTTTGTTTAATTTTAGACATTCCAAATGCTTCATCGGACCAGATGGTGAAAAAGGTGGAATCAAGAATCAATATGGCAAGTCCATGGAGGATGTCATCATTGATGTTCCACTAGGCACAGTAGTTTATGAAGAAGATGGACATAAATTTATAGGCGATTTATCTACCGATGGTATGCTCTTAAGGGTAGCCAAAGGTGGAAGAGGTGGAAGAGGAAATACTTGCTTCAAGAGTTCAACAAACCGTGTGCCTCGCATTGCTGAAAATGGTGAACCAGGTGAGAATAAACGTCTCATTTTAGAATTAAAATTACTTGCTGATGTTGGTTTAGTTGGTTTTCCAAGTGTTGGCAAATCAACTCTATTATCTGTGGTCAGCAGCGCTAAACCAGAAATCGCTGATTATCCATTCACAACTATCATTCCTAATTTAGGAGTTGTATTTACAAAAGATCAAAGAAGTTTCGTTATGGCCGATCTTCCTGGCTTAATTGAAGGAGCTCATTTAGGCAAAGGCCTAGGTCTTCAATTCTTAAGACACATCGAAAGATGCCGTGTTATTGTTCATGTTTTAGATATGGGCCCAACCGGTAGAGATGTTGTTGAAGATTATCAAATCATTAATAACGAGCTTAAAGAATATGGGTTCGGATTAGAAAAACGTCCAATGGTTGTGGTGGCAAGTAAAATGGATGAAGAAGGGGCAAAAGAAAACCTTGAAAGATTCCAAAACGCGACAGGCATCGAGTGTTTTCCAATTTCCGCACTTCTTGAAGAAGGAATTGATGCTTTGATATATAAGCTAGCAGACCTAGTTGAACAAACTCCATTATTCCCACTTTATGATGAAGAAAATGAAGAACTCGAAAACAAGGTTTATGAACTTCCTGAAGAAGAAAAAGAATTTGAAATTAAACACCCAGATCTTCATACTTGGGTTATCACTGGAGATAAAATCATTAGATTTTACCGCATGACCAATATTTCTACAGATGAAGGTATGATGGTGTTATTAACTAGATTAAGAAAACTTAGAATCGATGATATATTAGAAGAAATGGGGGCAGAAGATGGAGATACTGTCATCTTAGATGACTTTACCTTTGAGTTCTATCATTAATTATGAAATTAGAAGAATATTTACATGTTATTGAAGACTTTGTGAGAGATTATTTAAACGACTCACATATGGATAGATATGTCCTCGGCCTTTCTGGTGGCGTTGATTCTACTTTAGTAGCGGCTATTTGTCGTAAAGCGGTTGGCAAAGAAAGATTAATGTGTATCATGATGCCAATTGAATCTCGTCCAGAAGACTTAATTGACGCTAAAGAAGTGGCTAGACAACTAGATTTAGATTATATCGTCATCGATGGAACTGAGATTTTCCATAAAGCCAAAGCCGAATTTGAGAACATCGGTATTGAACTTGATGTTGCCACTCTCGCTAATATGAAAGTTAGAATCAGAATGATTCTTTTATATGCGTACGCTCAAAAACATCGCGGTTTAGTCATCGGTACTGATAACGCAGATGAAAGATATACTGGCTATTTCACCAAATATGGTGATGGCGGTGTTGATGTCTTACCAATCGTCCATTTATTAAAAAGAGAAGTGGTTGAAGCCTGCAAAATATATGGTGTCAGTGATGTTTTAGCAGAAAGAGTTCCTACTGCTGGCCTATTTGAAGGGCAAACTGATGAAACTGAAATGGGCATTTCTTATAAAGATTTAGATGATTATCTGATCGGAAAGCCAGTCAGTGATAAAGCAAAAGATAGAATTGAATATCTTCATCGTATCAGCGAACATAAACGCGCTGAATTACCAACCCCAAAACCATTTGAAAGAGATGAATAATGAAAAATAAGTATTTCGATTTAACTTTGTTATCAGGTTTGCTAGCGTGCTTTTTCATGCTAGTCATCGTTTTACTTGTTGTTTTAGTTAATTAGGAGGTAGTTATGATTTATTTTTTAAGAGGAAAAGTGGAAATTATTACTTCCGAATCAGTTATTTTAAATGTCCATGATGTCGGATACGAGTTTTTAGTGAGCCATGTTGAAGAATATCAAATTGGCGAAGAAGTCATGGTTTATACATATAATGTTGTTAGAGAAGATGATAATTATCTCGTCGGTTTTAAAGATTTAGAAGAAAAAGAAATCTTCCTCGCTCTTATTAGAGTGAAAGGATTAGGCCCAAAAACTGTTATCTTTGCTTTAAGTGCGACAAACCCTAGAGATGTTAAGAACGCGATCGCTAGCAACAACGTTGCGTATTTGAAGAAACTCCCTGGTATTGGCGCTAAAGCAGCAGCCCAAATCATCCTTGACTTAAAAGGCGAACTCACTGGCGGTAGTAAAGGCGATCCAAAACAATATGAAGAAGTGTATGAAGCACTTCGTTCACTTGGTTTTAAAGGAGCAGCCATTGACCGTGTTTTAGCCACCATTAATGAACCGAATTTATCAACCGAAGAAATACTTAGAATCGCATTATCGAGGTTAAAGAAATAATGAGTAGATTGTTAGACGCTACACCAAATGAAAAAGAAGATTCGTTAGATTCGTCGCTTCGTCCTTTGACATTAGCAGAATATGTTGGTCAAAAAGATTTGAAAGAAAATCTAAAGATTTTTATTGGTGCCGCTTTGCATAGAAACGAACCTTTAGACCACGTTCTTTTATATGGCCCTCCAGGCTTAGGAAAGACAACTTTAGCTCATGTCATCGCTCATGAAATGAACGCTAATATCAAAGTGGTAACTGGTACTACAATCGAAAAAACAGGAGACTTAGCCGCTATATTATCTGAGCTAGAACCTGGCGATATTCTCTTCATCGACGAAATTCATAGACTTCCTCGAGTGGTTGAAGAATCTTTATATTCAGCCATGGAGGATTTTAGGTTTGATATCGTGATTTCTAGAGACATAAATAAGAAATCTATCTCGATTAATCTACCTCCTTTTACCCTTATTGGCGCCACTACAAGAGCAGGAGATTTATCCGCTCCATTAAGGACAAGATTTGGTATAACTGAAAAATTAAACTTCTACACAGAAGAAGAAATTTGTCAGATTGTATCAAGAACTTCTCGAGTTCTTAAAACTGAAATTAGTGACGATGGGGCTAAAGAAATTGCCAAGCGTAGTCGTGGTACTCCTCGTATTGCTAACCGTTTATTTAAGCGTGTTAGAGACTTCGCAAATTATCAAGGAAAAGATAATGTAAACTATAACGACACCATCAAGGCTTTAACTGCTTTAAAAGTGGATCCAATTGGCTTAGATGATGTTGATATTAGATATTTAAGAACACTGATTGAAAGGTTTAAAGGTGGACCAGTTGGCCTAGATACTTTGGCTAACGCAATTGGTGAAGAAGTGATGAATTTGGAAGACGTTTATGAACCATATTTATTACAAATTGGTTTTATAGATCGAACCCCTCGTGGAAGGGTTGCTAGAGATAAAGCTTATAAGCATTTAGGCATCTCATATCAGCAAACATTATTTTAAATAATGCCATCTTTTGATGGTTTTTTACATGCACGCGCACATAATAATTGCAAAAAGCTGCAGTTTGATGTATTTTATATGCTAGGCGCATGGCGCACGGATTTAGTAATAAATCTTAGGAGGTATCAGAAATGAGAAGATTGTGGGCTCATATAATTATTGCCTTCACTTGTGTAGTGACTGCTTTTGCTGCATTCCCTGCACTTCTTAAAGGCATTCAAACAAACGGTGATTACAAGGCACGTCGTCAATTCACATATCAATTAACTGAAAAGAAAGTTTTAGAAGGTGATCCTGTTGCTTTAAAAGATGATAGTGCTAGTGTCGTAGCAAAAATCATGGAAGAAAGATTAGTGCAAGCTGGTGTTTCTTCATATGAAGTTGCTGTAGCTGGCAATGACACCATCAAAGTTACATTTGTAGCAGATAACGAAACCCAATATTCACAAATCACTACATATTTAGGTTTCTCTGGTTCTTTTGCTCTTATGAATAAGGACCCAGACGGCGAACCATTAGTGGCTAAAGATTTCTTAAATGGTTCTGCCTATTTAAAACAAGCGAACGTTAATGAATATCCAGCTCTTATCATTCCAGTTAAGACCGATAGTGAAGCATATAAGTCCATGATTAAATGGGCACAAGATAACCCAGAAGATGTTGAAAGTTCAGAAGAGGAGGATTCTTCCGAATCTGAAGAAAAAAAACAAACAGCCCCACTTTATTTAATCTACAACTATGTTGAAGGTGATACATACAAAACTCTTACTGATTCCAATCGTTTCAATGAAAAAATCTTATTAACATTCAATGCTTTGACAGAAGACACTCTCTATTATGATAGTGACCACAATTCATTCTGCCAAGTCATTGGTTATTCTGATTCAAATAGCAATGGTTACGCTGATGCTAGCGAAGTTAAAGCAGCGTATGACCAAGCTAACTTCTTATATAACTTATTTAGTTCCTCTGCTTACGACTATGATGTTGAAGTCATTAGAGGTTTAGCAGATGGCACACAAGTTTATGTTAATGCAAAAGTGGAAAGTATCTTCTCTTATTCCAAGATTGCTTGGACAAGTACATTAACAGCCATCGTCGCAGCAATTATTATTGTTTCCTTATTATTAGTTGTTTTCTATCGTTTAGGAGCATTAAGTATTGCTACAACCACAATCGTTTCTTCTATCCTCTCATTCTTATTTGTTATTTTGACTGGTATGGAATATAACACTTTAGCTTTAGTTGGCTTAGTGACAATTGCTATCTTATCTTTGATAAGTGGTGTTATTTACCTCAACAAATTCAAAGAAGAGTGCTATAGAGGTCGTACTTTAAAGAAAGCAAATTCTGAAGCAGCAAGAAAATCAACTTTACCTATCGTTGATGTTCATGTTGTGGCAGTGGTAGTTGGCTTATTCTGCTACTTACTTGGCGGAACAGCGTTACACTCATTCTCCGCTATCTTATTATTAGGTTCTTTAGCCTCTGTCTTATTAAACATCTTTGGTTTAAGAGGCATGATGTGGCTAGCCACAAACACAACCGCATTAACTGGCAAATATGAAATATTTGCTGTTGAATCAGATAAAGTTCCAGATCACATGACCGAAGAAAAACAAAAATATTTTGGTGCATACGCTGATCGTGACTTAACAAAATCTAAGAAACCAATTATGATTGGTGCTCTCGTCTTATTTATCGCTGCAGTTGTTGGCATTTCAGTTAATGGTGCTCTCCATAATGGCAACATCTTCAATCCACCAGCGGAACAAGTTACCACAAGTGAAATCTATGTTGAAGATACAGTCAAAGTTCTTTCTGATGAAAAGAGTTCCATGACTGAAGACGCTATTAGAACCATGTTTGGCAACATTAAACTTTGTGAAAAAGGTGAATCAAGCCAAGTCAAGTGGGATGACACTGATACACACCCAACCTTATTAAGCTATGTTTCAAAGATTAATACTTTTGAAACTTCTGATTCTGAAACTATTGAAGGTACAACTACTTCCTATAGCAATAAATACTTCGCTATTTCTTTAAATAAAGTTTTAGATGGTGAAAAGAATTATGCAGTTGCTAAAGATTATGCTACAACTGATGAATTCACATTAAATGCTTTATTAAATAACTATTTCACAGATATCAATACAGATTATTCTAGCAGTGTTAAAACAACTGCAAGTTTAAAAGCTGTGACAACTTTAAATAATCTTCCAAGCGCAGATTGGAAATGGATTAGCATTTCTACTGCTATTGCGATCGGTGTTATCACCATCTACATGCTCATTAGATATCGCTTATCCAGAGGCTTAGCAAGCATTATTTATCCAGCAACTGCTTCCGCAATTACTCTCGGATTATTCATGCTCTTAAATGTGATTGGATTAAATTTACCAGCAACAGTTGCTATTTTAATCCCTCTATCCACAATATTTGCTTATACATTCATCATCTTTATTGCAAATAAAGAAAGAGAAATGATTGTCGATGAACGTAGCAAAGATAATAGTTATGAGCATCGTCAAGAATTATCAATTCGTGCATTAGGTATTGCTTTCACACCAGTACTCGCTACAAGTATCTTAGGCATCTATATGCTTATCAACTTCTTCGGATTTGGTCCTTCTGTGAATTCATATATCTATGTTGCAAGCTTAATCGGCGTGTTGGTAGCTCTCTTACTTGTCACTACAACATTTATTCCAGTTAGTAACTTCTTATTCAAACAGTTCTCCAAGATTTCTTTCGAACCAAGAGTTAAGAAGAATAAGAAGACAAATCAAATTAAACAAAAATCTAACGAACCTGAAGAAGCAATCTTCATTGGTATCAACGATTAATCAATCATTAGTTTTAGCTACACTTTATGTGTAGCTTTTTAAACCTATGAACAAATCACTCTTAGAAAAATTATTAGATTTTTATCATATTTCTTATGAAGAGTATCAAGAATTGACTAAACCTGTTACTCTTGATAGCTTTTGTGATGGTCATAGATTTGACGATATTGATAAAGCGGTTAGCTTAGTCAAAGAAGTGATTAATAATAAAGGCAAAATTGTTATTTATGGTGATTATGATGCAGATGGCATTATGGGGACAAGCATCTTAACTAAGATGTTCCAATATTTAGATGTCGTCGTCAGTTACTATATTCCTAATCGTTATCAAGATGGATATGGAATAACTCTTAAACACGCACAAGAGTTTATTGATGAAGGATTTGAACTTGTTATTACTGTCGATAATGGGATATCCGCTTTTGAGCCAATTAAGTTATTAAAGGATAATGGTGTTAAGGTTTTAATCCTTGATCACCATGAGGTGCAAGAAACTGTGCCTAATGCAGACGCTATTTGTCATCCAACTTATTCTCATTTTGGATTAACAGCTTCTAGTGGGGCATTTACCGCCTTTATTTATTCGATATCTTTATTAGGTAGAGTTGATAAATATTTAGCTACTTTAGCGTCAATATCACTTATAAGTGATATGATGCCATTATTAGACTATAATCGCAATTTATTAAGAGCAGTTTTTAACTCTTATAAACCAGGAGAATTTTTGCCAATTGATCTTTTAGCGGATGGAGAAAAACTCGATGAAACCGTGATTGGCATGAAGGTTGCTCCGCGCATTAACTCGATTGGTAGATTGTGTGAAGATAGTTCAATCGGCGATATTGTAAAATATTTTGTCAGTGACGATCGCGATTTTGTTTTAAACTACTTTTCCCATATCTGTGATGTGAATGAAGAGAGAAAAAATCTCACTAAACAAGATTCTGATAACTTAAATATTGAATCTAATCAAAAAGCAATCGTTTTACTTGGCGACTTTAAGGAAGGAATGATTGGTTTAATCGCAAATTCGATAGTTAATAAGTATCATGTACCTACCGTTGTCTTATGCAAAAGTATAGAAGGATTAAAAGGTAGCGCTAGATCTCCAGAAGGCTATAACATCGTTAAGATTTTTAATGCATTATCTCATTTATTGGTGACATTTGGTGGTCACGCTTTGGCAGGCGGATGCTCATTAAAAGAAGAGAACTTTGAGGCATTTAGGCAGGGCTTTATCGATGAAGTTAGTGGTAGTGAAGTTGTTTACGAACCCCATCCAGTCATCAATTTAGCGTTTAGCGAAGTGAATTTTGAAAACTATGAACTCATTCAATCATTTGCTCCTTTTGGTGAATCTTGGGAAGCTCCGAATTTCATGATTAAGCATGTAAAAACTGATGCTTTAACTTTCTCTAGAGATGAAAAACATATCGTCACCAAAGTTAGTGATTCTTTAAAACTAATCGGATTTGGTTTTTCTAAATCTATAGTTAGAGAAAATACTTTTATTAACATTATTGGAACAATCAAAAAAGGCAGTTTCTATGGCCGTTCTTATTTGGAATTTTCAATAAGGGATATCGAGCCATATATTTAAACTACATTTATCTTTCATCTGTCTTTAAAAAAGCGAATATAGTACGTGCGACTATATTTTTTTATTTTTTCTCACTTTTATATATTTATAAAACGGACTAAAATATAACTAATATGGCAACAAAACTACCAATCAATGGGGGATATCCCTTACATACCTTCGAACAATTAGAAGAAGTTTATAAGAGCTACATCACAGAAGCTGAAGATCAAAAATGCATTAAAGATGCTTATGATTTTATTATTGACAAACATAAAGGCCAAGTGAGAAAAACTGGTGAGCCATATTATCATCATCTCGTCGAAGTGGCGTATATCTTAGCAAAATTACAAAGCGGACCTTCCACAATTGTGGCTGGCTTACTTCATGATGTTGTTGAAGATACAGATGTCACTGTTGAACAAATTAAAGAGAGATGGGGGCCACAAGTTGCAAAGATTGTCGACTCCTTAACCAAAATTCAACGTTTAAAACTCTCGAAGATGAAAGGCACTGATTTTGAAGCTGAAGATCATAGAAAGATCTTCATCGGTATGGCTAAGGACATCCGTGTTATTCTTATCAAACTTGCGGATCGTCTCCATAACATGCGTACGTTAGCGGCTTTATCTCCAGAAAGACAAGTGGCTATCTCTAAAGAAACAATGGAAGTCTTTGTGCCAATAGCATCTCGTCTTGGTTTAGACGCGATTAAGTGCGAATTAGCTGACCTATGTTTGAAATATTTAGAGCCTGCTAGATATGAAGAAATCTCTAGCATGTTAGCCACAAAGACTAAGTTTTTATCTAAATCTCTTAATGTCTTTAAAAAGAAATTAGCGGATATTCTTTTCGAACATCAGATTCCTTTTGAGATTTCCGCTAGAGTTAAATCCATCTCTTCTATCTATGAAAAGATGTATGTCAAAGGACGTAACTTTGACGAAATATATGATATTCTCGCCTTGAGAATCATTACTGAAACTGAATTACAATGCTATGAGATTCTTGGTTTGATTCATCAAGTCTATACACCTGTTCCAGGCAGATTTAAAGATTATATTGCAATGCCGAAGACTAATCTTTATCAATCACTTCATACCACAGTTATTTCTGGTGATGGTAACTTCTGTGAAGTACAAATCAGAACTAAACACATGGATGAAATTGCCGAAGCTGGTGTTGCCGCTCACTGGGCTTATAAAGAACATACTGGTTATAATCCAGATAAAGAACAAAAAGAAATTGAAGATAAATTACACTGGTTTAGAGACTTTGTCTCTATCTCCAAAAATAATAAGGGACAAAACGCAAGCGAATATATCGAAACATTAACTAAAGATATCTTCGAAGCTAACGTCTATGTCTTCACTCCAAATGGCAAAGTCATTGAACTTCCTGCCGGATCAACTCCTGTAGATTTTGCTTATCGTATTCATACGAAAGTAGGAGATACTGCTTATGGAGCGTTAGTGAATGGAATTATGGTTCCTTTATATACAGTGTTAAAAACTGGAGATATGGTGGAAATCAAAACCAGTAAAAACTCTGGACCAAGCGAAGGTTGGCTAGAATTTGTTAAAACAAATACCGCAAAGAGCCAAATCAAAAAGTTCTTAGCCAAGAAAAATGCTGAATTGATTAGAGAAGAGAAGATTCAAAAAGGTCGTCAATCGGTTATTGATGCCTTCAAAGATCGTGAAATTGAAGAAGCAAAAGCACTCGAACTTGTTTCTTCTGAAAAAGTCCTTAATTATTTCAATTTCGATAATGTCGATGATTTATTCGTTGGGGTAAGCAATAGAAAACCAACGACTTCCGCAATTATCGATTTCCTTGGTATTAAAAAGCCAGTGGTGTTCAGAACTAACCAAAATAAAAACCTTGGAAGTGATAAAATACCAGTTTACTGTAAAGGTGCTGATGGAATTGCAATTTCTTTAGGAAATTGTTGTACCCCAATACCCGGAGATAATATCGTTGGATATATCACTAGAGGTAAAGGAATTACTGTTCATAGAATAAATTGTCCTAATGTATTAAATGAAAAAGAGAGATTAATTGATGTCTTCTGGAAAGACAACCTAGAATTTGCAACTTATCCAGTTGATATTTCCTTGGAAGCAAATGATAGACCTAATTTGTTGGTTGATATCATGAATACAATGAGTCCAACCAAAACAGTTATTTCTTCTTTGCACGCACAAGTGCAAAGCCATAATCGTGGCTTAGTGGTGGTAACGATGACGATATATGTCAGCGACGCAAAACGATTAAATGATATAAGTAATATTTTATTAAATATTAAAGGTGTGTATGGCGTTAGAAGGGTCATACACTAAAAGGGAGGTATTATGGCAACAAACAATGTAAAAGGCACCCACGATGTAATCGCTACTGAAGCCAATGCTTATAGCATGGTGGAAAGTGTGATGAAATCACTCGCCGAACTATATGGCTATAACGAAGTTAGATCACCAGTATTAGAATATACCGAAGTATTTTCACGTGGTGTTGGTCAATCTAGTGATGTCGTTAGAAAAGAAATGTATACATTCGATGATAAAGGAGGAAGAAGTGTAACTCTTCGTCCAGAATTTACTGCTGGTATCATGAGACTTGTTATTCAAAACAAGTTATATGCCACCAACGAATTACCATTAAAACTTTATTACTGCGGACCTGTCTTTCGTTATGAAAGACCACAATTAGGAAGATATCGTCAATTCAATCAATTCGGTATCGAATCTATTGGCCATGATTCTCCATATAATGATGTTGAAGCTATTGCTTTAGCGTATTCTATTCTTCAAAGTCTTGGTTTAGAGAATGTCACCATCAAAATCAACACCTTAGGTGATGAAGAAACAAGAAATAATTATCGTACTGCTTTAAGAGCATATTTCGAACCACATATTGACAATATGTGTGAAGACTGTAAGAGCAGATTTGAACTAAATCCTTTAAGAATCTTAGACTGCAAAGTCGACGAAGATCGCCCAATCATTGATAAAGCACCTAAAGTCAGCGACTTCTTATCCGAGGCTAGCAAAGCTAGATTTGATGTAGTTTTAGAGAGTCTTGACGCTTTAGGAATTCCTTTTGAAGTTGATGATGCTTTAGTAAGAGGGTTAGATTATTACTCTGAAACCGTCTTCGAATTCCATTATCAAAGCTTAAAAGGCAACAATTATGGCGCAATTGGTGCTGGTGGACACTATGGAAAACTCATGAAAGACTTGGGTGGGCCAGATTATCCAGGCATCGGCTTCTCTTTTGGTATCGAAAGAATCATTTCTGTCCTTAGTGATGATGATTTATTACAAAATGTAGAAAGCAAACTTGATTTCTATGTTATGCCAATTGGTGATGAATCTAGACAATTTGCTTTAGGTGTAGCAACGATTTTACGTTCTGCTGGCTATAAAGTTGATATGTGTTTTGACAATATCAAAATGGGCAATATGTTCAAACGCGCAACCAATAAGAGAGCAAAATACGCTGTCATCATCGGAGAAAACGAAGTCAAAGATAACAAAGTTGTCTTAAAAGATTTAGAAGTTCAAACACAGTTTGAAGCCTCAATCGAAGAGCTTGTTGACGTTGTCGATGATTTATTCGATCAAGATGAATGCTGCTGCAAAAAAGAAGGTAATGAGCACCATGAAGGATGTTGCCATAATCAAGAAGGCGAACATCATCACGGATGCTGTCACAATAAAAAAGAGGGAGAATAACTCATGAAAAGAACATGTTTTAACACCGAACTAAATGAGAGTAATGTTGGCCAAGAGGTCACATTAGTTGGTTGGGTTAGTAAGAAAAGAAACTTAGGCTCTATCGCTTTTATCGATTTAAGAGATAGAAGTGGAATTATCCAAATTGCATGTAATGAAGACACTAATTTACCTGATGTGCGTAATGAATATGTCATTAGTGTCACGGGTAAGGTTTCATTAAGAAGCAATCCAAATCCAAATTTACCTACAGGTAAAATCGAAATAGTTGCTAGTGAAGTCAAAGTGGTGAATACTGCAAAGACTACACCAATGATTATTGCAGATGAAACCGATGCTTTAGAAGATACAAGATTAAAATATCGTTATCTCGATTTAAGAAGACCAATGATGCAAAAGTATCAAGATGTTAGACATAACATCAAGATGGCGGTTCATGAATATCTATCTAAACTTCGTTTCATTGAAGTGGAAACCCCAATTTTGACTTTGTCAACTCCTGAAGGAGCTAGAGATTACCTCGTTCCAAGTAGAGTGCACCATGGTAAATTCTATGCTTTACCACAATCACCACAAATCTTTAAGCAATTATTGATGATTGGTGGATTTGAAAGATATTATCAAATCGCTAGATGCTTTAGAGATGAAGATTTAAGAGCGGATCGTCAACCAGATTTCACTCAAATTGATATCGAAACTAGCTTCTTAGATCAAGATCAATTCCTCACAATGATGGAAGGTCTTATTAAAGATATCTTTAAACGTACAATTAACTATGATGTAAAACTTCCATTAAGAAGACTTCCATATCAAGAAGCTATGGATAATTATGGTAGCGATAAACCAGATACCAGATTTGATATCAAACTCCATGATGTTAAAGAAGTATTCGCTAATAGCGAATTTGGTGGTTTTAAAGATGTTGAAGCTATCAAAGCCATCAAAGTCGATGGGGTAGCGCCTACTACATCTAGAAAAGTGATTGATGGCTTAACTCTTGAAGCTAAGAAGTTTGGATTAGGCGGTTTAAGCGTTTTAAAGAAGGAAAATGGAGAGTTTACTGGCTCATTCGTTAAATTCCTTTCAGAAGAAGAAAAAGCCACTCTAAATAACGTTTTAGACGTTAATGACGATGATATTGTTATCATTGCTGCTGGCAAATACAACCGTGTCTGCCCATTATTAGGTTCTTTAAGATTAAAATACGCTAGAGAATTAAATCTCATTCAACCAGGAACCTTTGATTTATTATGGGTTATTGACTTCCCTCTCTTTGAGAGAGATGTGGAAAATGGCCAAATCACATCAACTCACCACCCATTTACCAGACCTAGAGATGAAGATCTTCAATATCTTGATACAGATCCAACCAAGATTTTATCTTATGCTTATGATATAGTTATTAATGGATACGAAGCAGGTGGTGGTTCTTTAAGAATCTATGACCAAGACATTCAAAAGAAGATTTTCCAAGTCTTAGGTCTTTCTGATGAAGACATCAAACGTAAATTTGGTTTCTTCGTCGATGCTTTCCAATATGGAACTCCTCCACATGCAGGTATGGCTTTTGGCTTAGATAGATTAACAATGATTCTTGGCCAAACCGATAACATTCGTGATGTTATTGCCTTCCCTAAGAATCTCGCAGCAACATGCCCAATGTCAGGAGCACCAAACATCGTTGACGAAGACCAACTTAATGATTTAGGAATTGCAGTTACAGATTGGGAAAATAAATAGTTTATAATTTGTAATTATAATAAATACTAATTTAATACTAACTTTCTACTAAGGAGAACAAGATGAAAGAGATTGACAAATTATCAATTGCAACGATCCGTTCGTTATGTATCGACATGATTAATAAGGCTAATTCTGGTCACCCTGGTATGGCTTTAGGCAGTGCTCCAGCGTTATATACCTTATTTACAAAACATTTAGTCGCTAATCCAAAAGAACCAAACTGGATTAATCGTGATAGATTTGTTTTATCAGCAGGACATGCTTCAAGCTTGCTCTATGCTATGCTTCATTTATCAGGTTATGAATTATCTTTAGATGATTTGAAATCTTTTAGACAACTTGATTCATTAACTCCAGGTCATCCAGAATATCACCACACCAAAGGTGTAGACGCTACTAGTGGTCCTTTAGGACAAGGTATTGCTCAAGCTGTTGGCATGGCGATGGCGGAAGCTTCAATTGCTGCCAACTATGAAGATGGCCAAACTTTAATGAATCACTATACATATGCTTTATGTGGCGATGGTTGCTTACAAGAAGGCATTTCTCAAGAAGCAATCTCCTTAGCAGGGCACCAAAAACTTAATAAATTAATTTTAATTTATGATGCTAACCAAGTCACTCTTGATGGCGCATTAGACTTATCTTTCTCTGAATGTGTTAAGAATCGTTTCATTGCTAGCGAGTGGAATGTTATCGATGTTGCTGATGGAAATGATATTGATGCGATCGATAAGGCTTTATCCGAAGCTAAAAAGAGCAAAGATAAACCAACTATGATTTGCATTCACACAGTTATTGGCTATGGAAGTAGCAAACAAGGAACAAGCAAAGTTCATGGCTCTCCTTTAGGAGCAGAAGATGGAAAACACGCAAAAGTCGACGTTTATGGCTTTGAACATGAAGACTTCTTTATTCCTGAAGAAGTTAGGAAACACTTTGAAGAAAGCTTTGTAAAACGTGGACAAGAAGCTTATGAAAAATATCAAAAAGACTTCGCTTCTTATTCTGAGAAGCATAAAACCGAAGCTAAACGCTTTGAATCTTTACAAAATTTAGATTTGTCTAAATATATTCCAGAAGAACTTCCAGAATTTACCGAAGGAAGTGCAACTAGCACTCGTGTCGCTAGCGGAAAAGCATTAAATGCTTATATGTTATCCGCTCCAATGTTAGTTGGTGGAAGCGCTGATGTTGCTGGTAGTGTTATGACTAAACTCGAAGGTGGGGTCAACTTTGATTCAGAACATCGTCAAGGTCATAATGTTAACTGGGGAATTAGAGAATTTGCAATGGCTTCCGCACAAAATGGTATGCTTTTACATGGTGGAATCAGAACTTATGTTGGATGTTTCGCTGTATTCAGCGATTATATGAAACCCGCTATCAGAATGGCAGCGTTATCTAACTTACCAGCCATCTATCTATTCTCGCATGACTCAATTGCTGTTGGAGAAGATGGTCCAACACATCAACCAATTGAACAATTAGCTATGCTAAGAAGCATTCCAAACGTTAGAGTAATTAGACCAGCAGATGAAAGAGAAACTTTTGCAGCGTGGAGAGAAGCTTTATTAAGCACCAAGACGCCTACTGCCTTAATTCTTTCAAGACAAAACTTGCCATTACTTCCTGGAAGTGACGGAGAAGGATTAAGAAAAGGTGCTTATGTTGTTTCTAAAGAGCAAAAGAAACCAGAATTAGTGCTTATCGCTACTGGTAGTGAAGTTGCTCTTGCTATCGAAGCTCAGAAAAAACTTCTTGAAAAGAAAGTCGATGTAAGAGTGGTATCAATGCCATCATGGGAACTCTTCCAAGAACAAGATAGAGAATATCAAGATAGCGTCTTGGCTTTATCAAAAGACAAGAGAGTTTCCGTTGAAATGCTCTCAACATTTGGCTGGGACAAATGGGCAGATTATCATATGGGCATTGATAAATTTGGTACATCTGCTCCTGCTAAAGATGCGATTAAGAAATATAATTTCACAAGTGATAAACTTGTAGAAATTTGCGAAAATATTCTCCGTTAATCGGAACAAAAATGAAAAGTAGTGGCTTGCCATTACTTTTTTCTTTTTGCTTTCTCGTAAGCGTGCATATATAATATCACTCGGAGATAAATATGCCAGTATCACGAAATCAATCACACTATATCGTTATGACCGTCATTTATAATGAATTAGTCGATTTTAAATATGGCGATAATTCTTTTGTTAGAAGCGCTCAAGAGATGCTCGAAGAATTATGTGGACAACCATATGATGAAATTGAAGCATATATCAAAAATACGGTGATGTGCTCTTTACAAAAATATGGTGATATTGTCGAAGCATATACTCCTTATTTAACAAACTGGAAATGGGAAAGGCTTCCTCTTCTCACTCAATCAATTCTTCTTATGAGCTATGCTCATTATTACTATACCGATAAGGTTGATAAGAAAATTGTCATTAATATCGCTGTTGATCTAGCCAAAAAATATATCGATGATAAACAAGCTAAGTTTATAAACGCTATCCTTGATAAGGGAGTATTGAAATAATGTTTGAAACCACACCGGTTCTTTCGGTAAGTGATATCAATACATATATCAAAGCCATCCTTACTAGTGAAGAAAAACTAAAGTTTATTAGAATTCGTGGAGAAATAAGTAATTTTAAGGCCTATCCAAGTGGTCATTTTTATTTTTCTCTCAAAGATGATAACTCAGTTATCAGCGCGGTGATGTTTAATAACTACGCTAAAAAGATCGCTTTCAGCCCTAAAAATGGGGATGAAGTCGTGGTTTTGGCTAGTGTCGATGCCTACGTTCCTAGAGGAAGCTATAATCTCACTGTCTTTGAGATGGAATCTGTTGGGCAAGGTCAACTTTTAGTTGAATTAGAAAAACTTAAAAAGAAACTAGCGGCAGAAGGTCTATTTGACGAATCTAGAAAAAGAAAGATCAACATCTTCCCGAAGGCAATTGGCGTAATCACTGCTCCAAATGGTGCAGCGGTTAGAGATATCGTTACCAACATCAAGAGGCGATATCCAATCGCAGACATTTATGTCTTTCCTAGCTTAGTCCAAGGTGAACAAGCCCCAAAAGAACTATTAAAAGCATTTACTAAGTCTCAGGAATATGACTTAGATACCTTGATAATCGGCCGTGGAGGCGGTGCTAGCGAAGATTTAAGTGCCTTTAATGATGAAACCTTAGTTAGAGCTATTGCGACCAGTAGAATGCCTGTAATCGCTGCTGTTGGACATGAAATAGATTCCACATTAGTGGATTATGTCGCTGATAAGCGTGCATCAACCCCAACAGGAGCGGCAGAACTCGCAACCGTTGATCGTCGTGAGATAGAAAAAGAGTTTGCTTATTCTTTAATGAATATGGAACAAGCTCTATATAAAAACTTAGAAAGCAAAAGAGAAGATGTTTCTTCTTTAAAAGAAGAATTAGACGAATCTATTAAGGATAAATTATCTGACTACCGTGATGAACTTGACAATCTATCTAAACAGTTAGAGATGCTAAATCCTAAGAGCATCTTAAAAAGAGGATACTCAATCTCAACAAATAAAGATGGGAAAGTTATTACATCAGTTAACGATGTAAAAGAAAATGATATAATAGTTACATCAGTAGGCGATGGCCAGATTATAAGTAATGTTAACAAAGTAACAAAGGAGTAGAAACATGAGTGAACAAAAAATCAGTTTTGAAAATGAATTAAATCGCCTTAAAGATATAGTGGATAAAATCCAAGATGAGACTTTGCCTCTAGAAGAAAGCATTAAACTTTACGAAGAAGGAAATAAGATTATTGCTACTCTTTCTTCATTATTAAAGGAAGCAGAATCGAAAGTAGAAAATATTGTTACAATCAATAAATAATTAAATTTCGTAGTAGAAAATTAGTATTTAGTTAGTATTTGTTATGGCTAAAAAAGAATTAAGAAAAATAGACTTAAAGGGAATTGAGAATCCAGAGTTTTTGAAGGACTTATCCTATAAAGAACTCGATCTTTTAAGTGAGGATATCAGAAACTATATTCTTGATTCCACAAGCGACAATGGAGGACACGTTTCTTCAAATTTAGGAACAGTAGAGACCATCATTTCCTTATGCCGTAACTTTGATTTCTTAAAAGATAAGATTATCTTTGATGTTGGACATCAATGCTATACTTATAAGATTTTGACAGGTCGTTCTTTAGAACGATTAAGAAAAAAAGATGGTATTAGCGGTTTTCAAAAGATATCTGAATCTCCTTATGATCACTATGAATGTGGACATTCATCTACATCCATCAGTGTTGCCTGTGGATTAGCTGCTGCCAGAGATTTGAATAAAGAAAACTATGAAGTTATCGCTTTTATTGGTGATTCTTCTATCTCTAATGGCTTAGCTTATGAAGGCTTAAACTATCTTGCTAATTCAGGACATAAGGTTATTATCGTATTAAACGATAATGGCATGTCTATTTCTAAACCTGTTGGTGGATTGAGCAGCCTATTTAGAAAATTCTCTGTATCTGGTGTCTATACAAAGAGTAAATCAGGAGTAAGAAGACTTTTACAATTAACAAGACCTGGCCGCTGGACACTTAGACATTTAAGCAATGTCAAAAACTGGTTTAAACGCAAACTCATCACCTTAACATATTTTGAATCATTAGGCTATAAACTAATCGGCCCTGTAGAAGGGCATTATATCAAAGATTTAGATAAAGCCTTTGCTAAAGCAAAGAAGATTAATTCTTCGGTTGTTGTTCATGTTAAGACCATTAAAGGAAAGGGCTATCCATTTGCAGAAAACGATCAAATCGGTGATTGGCATGGCTTATCTTCTTTTAATAAAGAAACAGGCCACATTATCGTTAGAGAAGATAAACTTACTTGGAGTGAACAATATAAAGCTATTCTTGCCGAAGAGATGTCTTTAGATGAAAAATTAATCACAATCGTCGCCGCTACAGGACATGGATCTGCTTTAGATGATATCTTTAAGAACTTCCCAAATCGTTCAATTGATGTTGGTATTGCAGAAGAACATGCGATTACAATGGCAGGTGGATTATCTATTTCAGGCTATAAGCCTGTGGTATCTATTTATTCAACATTCCTTCAACGTGCGTATGACGAATTATCACACGATATAGCAAGAATGAATCTAAACTTGACTCTTTTAATCGATAGAGCGGGTTTAGTAGGCGCGGATGGTGATACTCACCAAGGAATCTATGACGAAGCTTTCTTATATACAATTCCAAATGTCACAATTACCATGGCGTCTCGTATAAACGAAGCAGTTTCATTAATGAAAGAGTCTCTTTGCAATCATGGAGTGTTTGCGATTAGATATCCTAGAGAATACGCCGATGAAACAACCGATCCAGTCAAGAAGATTCCTTATGGAAGTTGGAAGAAGGAATTAGAAGGCGAAAAAGTAGCAATCGTTTCTATGGGCCCAGTTGTTCTTACCTTAAAAGAAGAATTATTAGCTAGAAAAGCTAATGTTACCTTATATAATGCGATTTATTTACGCCCATATGATGAAAACCGTGTACAAGAACTTCTTGGCTATGAAAAGGTTGTGATTTATAACCCATACGCCACCAAAGAAGGATTTGCTAATTCGTTATCCGCTCGATTAATTGAACTTGGTTATAAAGGCACACTTAAAGTAATAGCGATACCTGATGTTTTCGTCAGGCAAGCTTCAATCAACGAACAAAGAGAAGAACTTGGAGTTGCCATCAAAGACGTTATCGAAGCATTATAAAACCCATCCAGTGAATTATCGGATGGGTTTTTAAATTAATAAATTAATTTATTTATCTTCAGATTTGATACTAGAAGCAAACTTACCAGCTTTAGCGCCTTTAGAGTTTCTAATTAATGCGGTAGCGCCTTGATTCTTAGTAAGAGTAGCAAGGTATTCTTCTGCTTCTTTTTTGGTTTTGAAGAGTTTAACAGCCTTTTGACCGCCGACGAAGGTGATTGCCCACATGCCATCTTCTTTTCTCTTGGTTAAGTGGTAGACCTTAGTGCCATTTTGTTCTTTAGACGCCGGCTTAGACTCTTCCTTCTTCTTGCTTTGAGGTTTCTTTTTAGGAGCAGGTTTCTTTTCCTCAGGTTTAGTTTCTTCTTTAGAAGGTTCTTCTTCAGCTGGAACTTCTTCCTTTTGCTCCTCTTCAGGCTTAACCTCTTCAACAGGTTTCTTTGTTGGAGCTTTTTTAACAGGCTTTTTCTTTTGCTTTGGTTCTGGCTTTTCTTCCTCAACCTTTTCTTCTTCTGGCTCTTGTTCTTCCTGTGCCTGAACCTCAGTCGGCACATCTTCTATTTGTTCTTCTTCAGGCTCTTCAGAGAGTTGTTCTTCTTGTTTTTCCTCGACTGGTTGTTCTTCTAAAGATTCTTCTTCCTCTTCTTCAGCCTCTTCATCTTTTTCAATTTTGATATCATCAAAGACAACAACATTTTTGATTGGGCCATTAGTGGATCTTACCATCTCTGCTTTATAATAAGCTTTGCTTAATGAACGGTTAATTAGCCATATGATAATAGCAATGACAAGGGCAAATCCGATGAAAGCCGCTAATAAGCCATAGGCTAATGCGCCAGTAGCGATAATGCCATACCAGTCAGCGCCTTCTGCTACGAGTTTGAGATTGTAGTTAAGGATGTAGAATCCTCCATAAAGGGCAAATGGAATCATGGCTAAGAATACAACTGGGAAAGGCGCTTTATCAGATGCATCGAAGAAGATGACTGATATTAACGCAACGATTGGGAGTAAGAAAACCAAGTAGAATGAAGCGCTCGTAAATGAGAAACCACCAAGCGCAGCAACGACATCCGCTCCATTAGCAACCGCGATAATAACAGAAGCAAATAGTGAGACCATCACGCTGGCAACGGCAATCATCTTTAAGACGAATAAGCATCTTGGGAATTTTCTCTCCTTGATTGCAAAACTAATATTAACTGGAATGCATAATAAGCTGACTAATGCTAAAAGTAGCGCAGAGTCAACTGCATACATCACAAATCCGTTAACTAATGCATCTGGTTGAGTCACGCCTATACCAGCAGCAACTAAACCAACGATGATAACGTTAAATATTAACGCTAAAACATTTAAAGCTCGTGCATTTTTCATAAAATTCTCCTTTGTTGACCTAAAAAATTATAATTCTTTTAGAAAAAATATTCCATATCATATTTTTTAGGCTAATTTTTAAGTCCCAATTCCCAAATAGATAAAGAAATTATTATAGTTATTAGTTAACATAATCTAAACATTCATTATATAATAATGGCATGTCAAAGGTTATTGTTCACATCGATTTAAACGCTTTCTTTGTTAGAGCGGAAGAAATTAAAGACCCATCATTAATCGGTAAAGCTGTCGCTATCGGACATAATGGCCGAGCGGGTATTGTTTCAACTTGCTCATATAAAGCAAGGGAATATGGAGTAAGAAGTGGAATGCCAATGAATAAAGCAGTTAAATTATGTCCTAATTTACTAATCATTCCAGGAGATTATCGTTTTTACGCTGCTTTATCATATGAGTTCAAGTATTTTATTAGAACATATACTAAACTGGTGGAATCCGCTTCGGTAGATGAAGTTTACGCCGATTTTACAAATGTAGTAAAAGGCATTGATGATGTTGAAGGCTTCTTTAAAAAACTACAAGAAGATTTATATGAAAAGACTGAACTAAAGTGTTCCATAGGCATTGGACCTACAAAGTTTTTAGCCAAAATGGGTAGCGATTATAAAAAGCCAATGGGCATTACTATCATCAGAAGAAAAGATATTAAAAAGATTTTATATCCAATACCAATTGGTGACATGTATGGAATAGGGAAGAAAACTGCTCCTAGATTGATATCTATTGGCATAAACACCATAGGTGATTTAGCGGATAGGCTCAATAACAACGATGAAGAAACCCTTAATGTTTTAGGGAAATTTTCTACTGTCTTAAAAGACTGGATCAATGGCTATGGAGAAGATGAAATCATCACCGAATATGATGATCCTAAATCAATCGGTAACTCCACAACCTTAAAAGAAGACACAAATAACTTAGATATCATCGGTGAAACTTTTGAGATGTTATCACAAGAAGTTAGTATGAGGGCAAAAAGAGATCATTTGATGGGCACCACAATCCAAATAATGGCGAAAGATACAAATTACCAAGCCCATAATAAATCGATAACTTTTGATACCCCGACAAATGATCAAAGTTTTATCGCTCGACAAGCGATTAAATTATATGAGAAAAACTATTCTAACATGCTCGTAAGAGCGGTAGGTGTGACTTTACAAAACCTCACCTCACCAAAAGATTTAGCAATTCAGATGACCTTTTTTGATTATGAAATGCATGAAGAAGAGAATAGAACTAAACTTATCATAAATGATATCAATCGAAAAATTGGTAGTAATGTCGTAACCAGAGCAAGCGAAGTTAAGAGGAAGAAAAAATGATGGAAATAGTGGACGCAATCGACTTATTTAGACAATATCTTCTCGTGGAAAAAGGTCTTTCTAAAGAAACAGTAAAAAACTATTTAAATGATCTTAAAATCTTTTTTGCTCTTTTTCCTGACTATAAATATGTGGAAGATTTAACTGGCGGAGAACTAAAGATTTTCTTCAGATATGAGATAAACGAAGGTAGAGAAATATCAACTGCCTTAAGAAGATTATCTTCTACTCGTAGTTTTTATCTTTTCTTAAAGAAAGATGGATATTATAAAGATGAGATTCCAGAATTTGAGGTTGCTAAAAAGCCTTCGAGATTACCAAACTGTCTATCCATTGAAGAAGTCGAAGCACTTTTAGACGCTCCTGATATGAAAACTGATACAGGAATTAGAGATAAAGCTATGCTTGAACTTATGTATGCTTCTGGTCTTCGTGTCAGTGAACTTGTAAACCTCGAAAAGAAAAATCTCAACTTAAACAAAGGTATAGTTACCATTTATGGTAAAGGAGCAAAGCAAAGAAAGGTTCCAGTTGGTGATTTTGCTTTAGAATATGTCGTTAAATATTTAAATGAAGTGAGAGGCAAATACGCTAAAGGAGGATCTAGCTATCTATTTTTAAATAGAAGTGGGAAGCCAATATCAAGAATCTTTTTCTATAAACAAGTTAGAAAGTATGCCGAACAAGCCGGTATCGATAAAACTATATCTCCACATACTTTAAGACATAGTTTTGCCACTCACTTATTAGAAGGTGGAGCACAGCTCAGAGTGGTTCAAGAAATGCTTGGCCACACCAATATTGCCACCACTCAAATTTATACACACGTTTCAACGAAACGTATTTTGAGTGCATATGATTTGTTAATGAAATGAAAATAATATATATTAATAATGGAAACTTTAGGAGAAGATAAAATGTCACGTAAATTTAAAAGAATTTTTGTAGTTGTTGCTGATTCAGCAGGTATTGGTTATGAACCAGATGCTGATAAGTTTTTTAACGCTGGGGTAAGCGATTGGGGAACAAATACATTTGTTCATATCGCCGAAAAGATGCCAAACGGATTAAATATTCCAAATATGAACGCTCTTGGTATTGCGGATTTAGATAATATCAGAGGAACTCACAAAGTGAGTCACCCACAAAGCTATGTGGCAAGATGTAGAGAAAGAAGTAATGGCAAAGATACGATGACTGGTCACTGGGAGATGATGGGCGTATATACCACTGAACCTTTTATGACTTTTACTGATAATGGATTCCCTAAAGAACTCATCGATGAATTAGAAAAAAGAACAGGTCACAAAGTGATTGGTAACTGCGCTGCTAGTGGAACCGAAATCATCAAAGAACTCGGCGAAGAGCAAATGAGAGACAACTCACTTATCGTTTATACTTCCGCTGATAGTGTCCTTCAAATTGCAGCTCACGAAGAAAAAACAGGTTTGCAAGAGTTATATAGATGCTGTGAAATTGCTAGAGAAATGTGCATGAAACCTGAATGGATGGTGGGTAGAGTTATTGCTCGTCCATATTTAGGCGATAATAAAGATAACTTTAAAAGAACAAGTAACCGTCACGACTTAGCACTTAGACCAACTGTACCAACCGTCATGAATTTATTACAAGATAACGGTTATATGGTCGACTGTATCGGTAAAATCGGCGATATCTTTGATGGATATGGAGTTGTTAAAACTCAAAAGACTGTCTCTAATGAAGACGGCATGGATAAAACCATCGAAGAAACAAAGAACTTTGATTTTGAAGGTTTATGTTTCGTTAATCTTGTCGAATTCGATAGTGAATATGGCCATAGAAGAGATCCAATTGGCTATGGAGAATGCTTAGAAAGATTTGACAAACGTGTCGGCGAAATGATGAAAGTGATGAAAGATGATGATTTATTAATCATCACCGCAGACCACGGTAATGATCCAACTTGGGCAGGAACTGACCACACTAGAGAAAAAGTGCCTCTAATCATGTATTCTCCAAGTTTTAAAAATGGACGTTATCTAGAAGAGAGAGAATCTTTTGGTGATATCGGTGCAACTATCGCGGAAAACTTTGGCCTCAAATTATATGATAATTTAATCGGTAAGCCTATCAAGGAACTACTTAATGACTAGATTTGACCTTTCAGAAGAATTAAGAGAAATATACGATAAAGCTATAAAGCTTGCTAGAGACGATAATGAGCATGAACATTATTATGATTTAGTTAATGGCAAGTTTGTTTCCTTATTGCGTGGAGAAATAGAAGAATATTTAGAACATGTTGGTGAAGGTGGAGAAGATGAATATCTAGATGACATCATTAATTCTGGTGATTATATCCGTATCCCAGATTATTATGATGAAGAGAGATTCATTAAAGAATTTGCTTTTGTGGTGGACTATAACCACGCTTTTTATGTGGAAGCGGATAGTGCACTAATGACCGATTTATATAATTTCATCTATGAAATGCATAAAACTAATCCATATGAGCATTTCGGAAATGGTGATTATATAAAGAATAGTGTAAAGAAAATTCATAATGAGCTAGATGATTGCTATTGTTTGGTCCTTGGCCACGATCAAAGAGTATTTGGCTTCTCATTTTATTTAGGAGAAGAGGGCCGCTCATCGATGCGTGCAATGTTAAATGCTGATTTATCAGATCGTAGTAACACAACCTTATTAGCGTTCACACAAAAATGTCTTACTTTCTATATAGAAAAGCCAGAAAAAGCTGACAAAGAATCAAAAGAATTAACTAGGAAATATCTAGGTGATAAAGCTGATGAAGTCGTTATATCAATGTTAAGATTTGATGGCCGTTCATCTCAACAAAATGGCATAAGCTTCTCAAATGCATTTTTATATATGCCATATATCGAAGCTTTTATGAATTTCTTTAAAAAATATCAAAGTGACGGTTATAAATATAAAAGATTTAAACAAGGACAGCATGTTTCATTCACTTTTGATGATGAAAATGACAAAGTTTCTTATAAAAAAGAAATTATGTATGATCCATTCTTTGATTTGAGTGATTGTTTCTTAGACAGCGTTCCTTCGATTTATGAAAATAATAGAAAGACAAGTAAGATATATGAATTTAAAGTTCTGACTGCTGACGATGTGTTTAATATTGAGAATGGATTTACTTATTTCGCTCCAATTGTTGCTATTCTCAATCATAAAACAGGCAAAATAGTCGCTTTAAACGTGGTCCTATCAAGCGAAAAGTATTATGTTGAGGAATTGTTCCAGCCAATCGCTGACGCCATCTTTAAAGAGGGTTTGCCAAAGGAAGTTATCATTGATACTTTTATCGATGCGATGATTGCAGATCGTTTCTTTGATGGTAGAGTGAAGATAAGTTTTGGCGAGCTAACTCAAATCGACATGATAAAAAAGGACTTAGTAGAAGTCCCAAGAGATGAAGAATATGATGCCTAAGAGGAATTAATTCCTCTTTTTATTTTGCTTCAATTAAGTCGTTAAGCTTAGTAACTTTTTTGATGATGGCGATAATTAAGCTAACGATTAACATCACCACAATAGCGATAAATGCATACGCAAAGGTCGAAACTAAGCCAGTGGTGGAATTAATATAAGCAGATTGAATTGCTCTTCCTAATCCATAACTAGATGATCCAGAAATAACTTCCGCCATAATTTCAATTTTAAAAGATAAAGCAAAGGAAGAAACTAATCCTAAGGCGATATAAGGAAATGATAGTGGGAACTTGATTTTAAAGTTTGTGTATAGACGATTGTTACTATCGACCCTTGCCGCTTGTAGTATTTCATCAGGAACATGATTATATCCGCTTACTGTAGCCTCATAAACCATTGGGAAAACAATAATGGCAACTACATATATTGGAGCATTTCGTAATCCAGCCATCACTAAGAACAAAAATACGATAGCGGCAGTAGGTATTGCTTTTAAAGCAATCATTGTCGGATTAAAGACATATTTTAGATTTGTATAATTGCCAACTATAACGCCAACGATTATTCCTAAGATGCTGGCGATTCCAAAACCGATTAACATTCTTTCTAAAGAACCCCATATACATTTATATATATAAGCATCTCCTAGATAAGAAAAAGCTTCTTGGATGGTTTCAATAGGAGAAGGGAAAACTGATTGTCTTTGTCCAGCAATAAAATAAATCGCTGTCCAAAGTAAAAAGAAAAAGACAATCCCTAAAATGGATAGCAAGTATTTATTAGAGATTATCTTTTTAAATGTCTTCATTATTTCTTTAAGATACCATCATTTTCAATGACTAATCTTGTGTCACTAACAGCTGCAACAGCGGTGAGATCAAGATTTAAATCACCATATGTTGCTTTAAAGACTTTACCTGGTACATCATTTTCTTGGAAGATGAGAACTTTGTCACCTTCGTTTAAGGTTTTATCTTCATCTCTACCAGTAGAAACGATATAGAAATTACCAAAGGTAATTGTTGCTGCAATTTTATAGGCTCTATTTTGTTTAACAATCTTAGTTAAACCACCTTGTGTAGGCGCAATAATCACATCATATGTATCGGTATCAAACATAGGAATCAAACCTTCTTGTGGGTTAGATGTGGTAGTGAAATTGCTATTTGTAGCAAAGTTATATAAGGCAATTGAAGGGGCCCCTGTCGGCGCTAAGATCTTTAAATTGCTATATGAGGCTTCTTCGCTAGGAACGCCTGGAGTATAA
This sequence comes from Bacilli bacterium, assembly GCA_024680795.1. Lineage (GTDB taxonomy): Bacteria > Bacillota_I > Bacilli_A > RFN20 > CAG-826 > UBA2450. The sequence continues at coordinate 94,618 of JAILBR010000062.1, forward strand.
AATACATCATCAGATAATTCTGAAATAGCGTTGTTTGTTAATATTTTAACAAAGGAGGTAATATCACTTTTGATAGTTGACGCTACTTCATATCCTAAGGAGAATCCGTTATTTGCGGCAGTGACTTTCATAGCCATTGCACCTGGAACACCATATTTATTTTGTTGCTCTTGAACGGATCCAGCTAGTTCGATGCCAGCTTTAATAGTTGCTGGAACAGCAACACCAGCTGTGATGTCAGCGGCGACTTTAGCTAAAAATGCATTAACACTATCTGCGTCAGCGCCATTCTTAACGAAAATGGAAGCTTGTGTTAATTTGATTGAATATTTAGTTTTGAAGTCTTCTTGCACGTTTTTAAAGATTTCAGAATTTGTAGCAGCAACAACTGGCTGTGCAGTAAAGATATAGTCGAATTTGATTGAGTTATCTTGGTTACATGCTGCTAAATTTAGTAATAATGGGGCGACCCCAATGAGTAATAATTTCTTGTTCATTTTTAAGTCCTCTTTTTTAAGCCTATTTATTTTACTAAATAAGATATATAATAAATGTGATTTAAATCACGAAAATGAATAGATTATTACAAACTCTTACAAAAGAAGAAATACAAAACCTGAAAATAGTGGAAGTCAAAAAAGGAGACACTCTATTCTTTGAGGATGAGATTTGTAAGAACGTTGGATTAGTCATCAAGGGAGAAATTAGAATTGTTTCGTTTTTAGAAGATGGCCGAGAAATCATCTACAACGTTTTAGCAGATGGAGAGATGTTTGGAAATAATTTAATTTTTTCATCTTCCCCAAACTATAGAGGCGACGTCATTGCTCAAGAAGATAGTCTATTATATTTATTAAGTAAAGAAGATCTATTGAGTTTACTAAAAACTAATAATGAGTTTCTAGAAGCCTATCTATGGACACAGGCAGAGTCTGGAAAACAGATGAATTTAAAGATAAAACTATTAACCTTCATTAATGCAGAAGATAGGCTATTATATTATCTACAAATTAATCATAGTAAAATCCGCTATAAGTCGATCTCTGATTTAGCTAAGACTTTATATTTATCACGTGAAGTCTTAAGCAGGCTCATACATAAATTAGAGAAAGATGGCGTCATCTATATTAGAGACAAAACAATCGTAAAATCCTAATTAGTAGATTTTTAGTAGTTTGTAAATGTGGATAACTAAGTCCACATTTTTTGATGTTAATAACTGTATGTTGTTTGTATTTATTATGATTAAATCAAATTAATTATTACTAAAGTTAACATAATGGAAATTATACGAAGTAATTGTATTTTCACACAATTCAATAAAAAATGTGGAAACTGTGAATTTTCCACACTCAATATTTTCTTTCCACCAATACCGGTATAATCAGATCAACTTATTTACCTAAATAGAACTCCATGCATTCTTTGGTTAACGGATTATCATACTCTATATTATGCTCAATAAAGTATTCTCTATTAGCGCTTAAAACTGATATAAAACCGTAATCAATATTAACCTTTATACTGTTAATTAATTCTGACGAATCAAAGCCTCGTGTTGGTTCAATTTTATCTGATGCATAAATCACTTTTGCAACCGCTGACATATTAGCTTTTCCTGTTGTGTGATACTTAATTGCTTCTATTTCTTCAGCATCTTCTAATCCAAAATCTCTCTTTGCGAGGTATTCTCCTAAGAATTGATGATGGATTTGTCTTGGCACACCAACATATTCTGGATATAACTCCGCCATAAGTACTTTTTGTTCCATTATTGGCATTTCTTTAGCTATATCATGTAGCAAACCAGCTCTTAAATAGCGCCACCAATCTTCTTTCTTATTGCAAACTGCTATATCAGCGGCTAACTTAGCGACCGAAATGCTATGTCTATATCGTTTTTCGCCCATATAAGACTTGATTTTAGGCATAAAGTATAATTCCTTGTCAATAATATAATCGGCAACGCTACGAGGGATTCTTAAAGACTTTAATTCTCTGATTGAAGAAGAGTTCTCTTCGATTAAATCTCCTTCGATTTGTTTCATTTTAAAATGATCGATATTTTCTTGATTCAATTCATATCCAGGGCGTGGGAAGAAAATGATTGTAGCTAATTTAGCAATTTCTTCGGCTTCTTTCCACTTTTCAAAACTATTCACTTGGTCCGTTCCTATTAATAGGAAAAGGTTATCATTTGGATATAGACTTTTGAAATATTTGACTGTTTCAATCGAATAGTTTGTTTCCTTGTTCGATTTAATTTCATAATCAGAGATATGGAAAACATCTTCCTTGCCTGCTTCTTTTATTGCTAGTTCCACCATTTCTATTTTTTGCTCTGGAGAAGCAATGCTTTCGCTTTTCCACACAGCAATCCTTGCTGGAACAAAAAACACCTCAGCGTTTAACGCTTTTGAGGCATTAATTGCCATATTCATGTGGCCATTATGTATTGGATCGAATCCACCACCAAAGATTATGATGTTTTTCATTATTTTTTCAGTTTGATTTTTGGGTTTTCTTTATTCTTACGATATAAAACGATAACCTTACCCACTACTTGAACGATTTCAGCGTGTAATCTGCTTGATAAATCAAGGGCGAGTTCCATAATTGGATCTTCCGCACCACGTTGCACATCTATTTTAATGAGTTCTCTAGCAGTTAAGGCTTTGTCTAACATAGATAAAAGAGAATCGGTTATTTCTTTTTTACCAACTTGATACTTTGTATTCTCTTTTGCCGCTAAAGCTTTAAGTTGTTTCTTTTCGTTTTGGGTAAGCATATTATCTAATTTTCGCTAATGATTCTTTTAAGGCTGTTCCTTTGGGAAGAGCAACTCTCACTGTTTGTCCTTTACCTCTCATCGAGAACCAGCAAAGGCCTTCGATGGCAATATCATGTCTTAAATCATCATCTTCGAGATCGTATTCGAATAAATCGTAATCTTCAAAGGAAGTAAAACGATTACTAATTGGTCTAGTGATATGTTTCAAACGGTTTTCACGCATAAATGCATCAACCTTAGCCACTGAAACGAGTTTTGTTTCCACTTTTTCAGCTGAGAAAATTCTAACTGATTGGTGATGACCTTTGATGATAGATAAATACGCTAAATTACCGATTGCAATTGAAGTTCCTTCACCAATAAATCTTCTAACCATAACGACTTCCTTATGAGGAACAATGATTTTTTGAACTTCTTTTTCAACTTTAGAAACGACAGATGTATCATTACTTAAATCTGGCAATTCATATAAGAATGATGAATTTGATAGAGGTACTTCAAGAACATTTGTGGTTGTTCCTGGATAAAACTCTGTCTTGATAGGCCATTTTGTTTTGTTTTCGAAGTTTTTAAGTCTCTTATTAATAAGAGTAGTTTTTCCACTTCCATTATTACCAATAAGGTAAATATCGTGGCCTTTTCTAAGTTTCTCAATTTTATTGAATAAACCGACTGCGTCAAAACTTGCTTCATTACCCACTAATTCGATTAATACTGGGTTAATGCCAAGTTCTGAGAATCTCTCATCAAGGAATCTCTTTAACGATTCATCGCTAGCAATTGAAGGGAATAAGTCTTTTTTAGTACCTAAAACAACGACGTCAAGTTTCTTAACTTTCTTAACAACATCAGGATTTAATGTACCATTAAACGAGAATAAGTCAACAACCCATATGATTAAAGCATCGGTTGCCACTGCATCCTTTAAAATCTTTAAGATTTCTTTATCGACTTCTTGATTTAAGCTACCAGTATTAAGGGTAAGCATTTTTTCATAGCAAGAATTACAATATGGAATCTTAGGTGCTCCATTTTCGACAACATTTTTAGAAATGAAACCAGGTAACTTACGATTATCTGATTGTAAGATTGCTCCACAGCTGTGGCAGCGGATAACTCTTCTTGCATGTGCCATATTATAATGTCCTCCAATTTCTGAGATTTCCTCTTTTGCGATGATATTTTCTAATCGGCCTGTCTAATAGACGATTGAAATGTGTTGTAAATTGATCTTCCTTAACAAGCTTTTCAGTTAGCACTACGCGAATGCCTGCATTTTTACCTGCTGATACATCCGTGATAATTTGATCGCCTACTAGCATGACCTCGTCAGGTGTCAGCCCACGCGCTGCAATTTCGCGCTTTATCTTTCGAGCGAACGGCTTGCCTGCGCCATGAACGTACTCAACACCTAATGCATTAGCGTATGTGGAGACTCTGGTTCCACGGTTGTTAGAGATGATTACTGGTTTTACTCCAGCGGCTAACAACTTAGCAGCTAACTCCTTAGCTCGTTCGGATGGTAATTTAGAACGATAACTATCTAACGTGTTATCTAAATCAATGAATAGAACTTTTATTCCAAACTTCTTGTAGAATTCTGGCTCAATTTCATATATCGATTGAGCATGAGCGAATGGAATAAAAAACTTAAACATGAAATTACCTTCACTTATTGTAAATGAAAAAGTCATTTATTAATAGACTTTTAGTGAAAAATTCATCGGTTTCATTTCTTTTAAAAGAAAATAGTAGCCTTTACAAACTACTATTTTATTACTAATTTAATACTAATATTTATATAGTATAACTTTGTTATATTAGTCTAAATCATCGAATATTGAGATTTGTTCGAAGCCAGTTTTCTCTTTCTTTTCTTCTTCTGGCTTATTGTCTTCAACTGGTGTTTCAACTACTTGTTCAGCCACTTGTTCGGCCTCCCGTTCAGGAGTTTCTTCTATGGTTTCTATAGTAGTTTCGACCTCACTATTTTCGATTAACTCGACATCGTTTTCATCAGGTTCATCTTCGATGATTTCGTCTTTGACGATTTGATGAGATACAGTGTGTTTATTCACTTCAATTATTTCTGTATCGAAGACAAATCCAATATGGAGTTTAGCGGAAATGCTATCGATATTCTTTTTAGCGTATTGTGCTTCAGTATTTCTTAAATCATCCACTGTGATTTCTTTACATGTGTGATCATTGAGATACAATGATAGTTTTAAACTATCATTTCTATTTGTCTTGAGGATGCTAACGATACTATGCTGATCTCCTTTGAAACACTGGAGAATCACTTGCACCTTACCTAAACGGTTCGTGCGTGTGAATTTATTAATATCAGTTATGCGTAGGTGCGCTTTATTGGTGATAAGAACGATTTTTGCTCTTTCACCTTCCTCAAATGCTAATAATCCAGCGATTTGGTTACTCTTTAAGCCTGATACAGATTTAACACCACCAGCTTTAGGACCAACAGGAGTTATTTCATTTTCATTGAAATAAGTGCATAAACCATTATTTGTGACGACAAATAGGTCGCTGTTACCACTTAATAAGGTTATACCTGCTACTGAGTCATGTGGAAGTAATTTCATGTATCTTGATGGACGCCTATGAATTGATAAATCAAGCATTCCGATTGGTAATCTCTTAATCTGTCCAAACTTCGACACAACACCGAGATATAAATCATTTCGTAACTCAGAAATCACCATCACTTTGATGATCTTTTCACCAGAGGCGAATGTGGTAAATTCATTGATGTGCGTACCTTCGTCTTTCCACTTATTTTCAGTGAGATCAAAGACATGAACACAGCTATAGTTACCTAAATTTGTAAAACAAATTAGGTAATCGGTGGTCATTGCCCTTGATGAAGCCACTAACATATCACCATCTTTTAGGCCTGGTAAATCGCCATTACTACTAACGTAACTACGGATAGAACTGCGTTTCAAATAGCCATCATAACTGACCGCAATCATCACTTCTTCTTTAGCAATTAATTCACGTTTATCAATCTCTTTAGTTTCGCCTTTTTCGATGATTTGAGTACGTCTATCATCACCATATTTGTCAGCAATTTTCTTAAGATCACGAATCAAAACTCTATTGAGTTTATTTGGATCTTCAATAATGCCTTTTAAGGTTTCGATGTCAGCTTGTAATTGCTTCTTTTCTTTTTCCAAAATAAGCTCATCTGTATGGCTCAATTTGTATAAAGGCATAGTGACAATTGCTTCGGCCTGATCGTTAGAAAGATGATATTTAGCGATTAAGTTAACTTTTGAATCAGCTTTATCTTTGCTCTTTCTGATGATATCAACCACTTCGTTAATATTTAATGAAGCAAGAATCAAACCTTCAACGATGTGAAGCCTATTTGTACATTTATTGAGATCAAATTTGCTCTTTCTAGTTACAACGTCGACTTGGTGCGCGATATAAGAATCGATATAATCGATTAAATTTAAAGTTTTTGGTCTGCCATCAACAATTGCCACCATATTAGCAGAATAACCAGTCACTAAATCGGTTTTCTTCATTAAATATTGAAGAATTGTCTCTGCTTTGGCGCTCTTTTTGACATCAACAACAATACGAATTCCCTTATAATCAGACTCATCTCTGACTTCTAAGATGCCATCAATGGCCTTAGAATGGCGAATTTTGTCTATTTCATAGACAAGCTGAATTTTCACCACTTTATAAGGTATTTCTGTAATCACTATTTGATTAAAGTCCTTATTTTCCACTATTTCGGCCTTGCCAGCAATTTCGATTCTACCACGGCCAGTTTTATAAATATTATCTAGCCCACTAGAGCGGTAGATATAGCCTCCACCTGGGAAGTCTGGGCCTTGTACAAACTGCATTAAATCTTCAACAGTTGCCACCTTATGATTGATGCGGTAAATTGTGGCATCGATTAGTTCTCTAAGGTTATGAGTTGGGATTTCAGTTGCTAAAGCAACTGCAATACCTTCTGTTCCGTTTGCGAATAAGTTAGGGAATCTAGAAGGAAGGACGATTGGTTCAAACTCAGTATCATCAAAATTGAGTTGCATATCAACGGTTTGTTTTTCGATATCTGCAACCATTTCGTTAGATAATTCAGATAGTCTACTTTCGGTATAACGATACGCTGCTGGTGGGTCACCATCGATTGAACCGTTATTACCTTGGAAGTCAATTAATGGGTATCTAACTTTCCAATCTTGGCTCATTCTAGCCAAAGCTTCATAGATTGATGTGTCGCCATGTGGGTGATAAGTACCCATAACCGCACCAACGGTATGTGCACATTTCTTTGTTGGCTTATTAAAAGTGTTACCACTTTTATACATTGAGAAAATGATTCTTCTTTGAACAGGTTTAAGACCATCTCTCACATCTGGAATTGCTCTATCTTGAATGACGTATTTCGCATAAGTTGCGTATCGATCACCCATCACATCTTCAAGAGGTTCTATAGAGATATTTTCTTCGATTACTTCTTCAGGAATTATTTCTTTTTTCTTGGCCATATCTTACTTTACCTCCTTTATGAATGTGTCTACTTTATTGAAGTCGACATTCTCTTCAACCCATTCACGACGTAAGCTGGCATCCTTACCCATAAGGATGTTCACTCTTTTTTCAACTAAAAATGGGTCGTTGATATCGACTTGAATCAAAAATCTTGTTCTTGGATCCATAGTTGTTTCTTTTAACTGAATAGCGTCCATTTCACCAAGACCTTTGTAACGGTTAATCTTATATCCACTGCCAACTTTCTTCTTAGCGGCTTCTAAACCTTTATCGTCCCAAGCATATTCTTGGACGAGTTTTTTACCATCTTCTTTATATATTCTATATAAAGGTGGGACAGCAATATAGACATGCCCAGTGGTGATTAAAGGTCTCATATAGTGATAGAAGAAAGTGAGTAAAAGGGTTTGAATATGAGCACCATCGGTATCAGCATCGGTCATGATGATGATTTTGCCATAATGTATGTCTTCAATATCAAAGCTTTGCCCAAAACCAGCACCAACTGTATTGATGATGGTTGCAATTTCTTCATTATGAAGCAGTTTATCCATTGCGATAGAATCAGTATTAAGTGGTTTACCACGCAGTGGTAAGATTGCTTGATGAATTCTATCTCTACCTTTCTTAGCGGTTCCACCAGCGGAATCACCTTCAACGATAAATAATTCGTTTTTGAGGTAATCTTTGGATTGGGCTGGGGTGAGTTTATCGGATAATATCACTTCTTGTTTGGCTTTTTTATTGCTTCTAGCTTCATCTTTTGCTTTTCTAGCTGCGATTCTAGCTTGTTGGCTATCAATACATTTCTTGATAATCAACATCGCATTTTCTTTATTCTCGGTTAGATAATAAGTAAACTTATTATAGATAAGATTGCTAACTACTGTATAAGCAACTTGAGTGCCTAATTTTCCTTTTGTTTGGCCTTCAAATTCAAGGAGTTCTTCTGGGACTTTTAATGAAACAATTGCGGTTAATCCCTCACGGATATCGCCACCTTCAAGTTTCTTTCCTTTTAGTAATCCTTGAGCTTCGGCAAACTCATTAACAGCACGAGTGATACCAGTTCTAAAACCAGATTCATGAGTACCACCATCACCAGTTTTGACGTTATTGACGTATGAGTAAATTGTCTCATTATAGTCTTCATAGCAATACTGTAATGCGATTTCAGTTTCGATATTTGTTAAAGAATCAACATCAGAAAAACTGAAGACTGGAATGATGGATTTTTTGTTTTCATTGAGGATATTGATATATTCGACGAGGCCATCTTGATAGAAGAATTCTTGCTTTTGTCCACTTCTTTCATCAATAACGATGAAACGGACACCCTTCATCAAGAAAGCGCTCTCTCTAAGGTGTGAAGAAATAGTATCGTATTTGAATTCGACAGTCGAAAAAATAAGAGGATCAGGGAGGAATCTAACATAAGTTCCATGCTTTTTGGTGTCACCTAAAACTTCTAGAGGTTGAACTAAATGACCTCCATTTTCAAATCTTAAATGATTAATTTTACCGTCTTTAAAGACGGTAACATCAACCCAAACACTGAGGGCGTTTGTTACTGAAGCACCAACACCATGGAGTCCACCAGCGCTCTTATACACTGATGAATTAAACTTTCCACCGGCATGTAATTCAGTAAAAACAATCTCGACGCCAGGCCTTCCTGTTTCCTTGTTAATGTCCACTGGAATACCACGTCCCTCATCTAAAACCGAGCAACTTCCATCCTTATGAAGCGTGACTGTGATGTTTTTTCCATAGCCACTTAAAGCTTCATCGACGGCGTTGTCGACGATCTCCCAAACGAGGTGATGTAGGCCAGATACATTAGTACTTCCGATATACATTGCAGGTCTTTTTCTAACACCTTCAAGACCCTTCATGATATGGATATCATTAGCGGTATACTGTCTTTCTGCCATTACTATTCTCCTTCGACGAGGTCCATTATATATGGAAAATGTTGCAAAATTAAAGTTATTTAGTAAAATAAATAACGGGTCAAAAATGGATATTATTTTATATAATATAGCAGTTGCAATTATTCTTCTAATCGTCAGCTATTTAGCTGGCTCTATTCCTAACGCCATCTGGATTGGAAAGGTATTTTTTAACAAAGATCCACGTGATTTTGGCTCTGGAAACGCCGGTGGAACTAACGCCGGAAGAGTATTTGGCAAAAGAGTTGGTGTTTTAGTCATATTTTTAGATGCAATGAAGCTTGTAATCCCTCTATATATTGCGTGGTTAGTGCTCACAAAAGCACCTATTTATCATGGTTCACCTCTTATGTACACCGTCCAAGAGATATATGTTGAGGGTAAAACTGACGCAATTATTAGTTGGCCAATCTACTGGGTTATGGCGGTTGGATGCGGAATCGGACATTGCTTCCCAATCTTTGCAGGATTTAGGGGTGGCAAGAACGTTTCGAGCTATCATGGACTTGGAATTGGCTCTTCTTGGTTGATTGGATTTGTTCCAGGACTTGCATTTTTAGGAATATTGAAATGGAAAAAATATGTTTCTCTTGCAAGTATCGTTACAGCTTGGTTTGGAGTATTACTTTCATGGATTTGGGCCATCTTAATTTTGACTGGAGTCGTCCACGGCGAGATGGTTTGGTTCGTCACTTACGGACCTGCTCTTGAATGCAATTATGTCTACGCAATGGCCATGACTTTTATGGCGACTTTATTAACGATTCAACATCGTAGCAACATTCAAAGATTACGTGATGGAACAGAGAGAAAAATCACTTGGATGAAATAACAAATAGTAATAAATTAGTAGCAAATTAGTATTAAATATACCATGTTAATTTAGTTTTCCACACTGATAAAAAAGTGTGTTTTTATTTAGATTCAATCAAAACGTTTTCATTGACTTTTATAATGACTTTAATAACACTATTTAATAAAGTAACTTGAAAATATTATATGGGACAAGCAATAAAAAAGCACCACCACTGTGATGCTTAATTTTTGATTATTTTTGCAATTAGCGTTGTTGTCTTCTGACCGCCATCATTGTACGTTGAATGTCAGCTTCACTTGGCTTTCTACCAACGCTTTGATAGAGGGCTCTAATCATTGCTTCATTGATTGGAGGGTTCTTTTCTAATTGTCTTTTGAAGACATATCTGGAAATAAAGAATCCTGCCACTAAGCCAATCACTAATGCGAGGACGAGAAGTCCAATCCAGTAACCGGTATCCATTAATTACACCTTCCTAGATTATGCACGACCATCGTAATCGCCAGTATCGGTTCTAACTAAGACTACTTCGCCTTCTTCGATGAACAATGGAACACGGACTTTTAATCCTGTTTCTAATTCTGCATCTTTCATGGCCTTGTTGACTGTATCGCCACGGATAGCTGGTTCGCAATGTGTAATCTTTAATGCAACTTTAGCTGGTAAGTTGATACCAAGGATTTCTCCTTCATAGCTGATAATTTCAACGATTTCTTCACCTTTTAGGAATTTCATTTCCCATTGAAGTCTATCTTTAGAAATTTCAACTTGTTCATAAGTTTCTTGATCCATGAAACATAATGCATCACCAGTATCATAAAGATACTGCATTTGGCGTTTTTCAAGTCTGATTGTTTCGATACCGTAACCACTATTACGTGAAATTTCTGTAACAGCGCCAGTACGTAAGTTTTTGACTTTAACTTTCGCGACCATTTTTCTCATCGCTGTTTTATTTAACAAGATGTCTTGAACTTGATAAATATTGCCTTCTTCGATGAAATAGTTTCCTGGTCTTAATTCTGTAACGTTAACCATTTTATATTTCCTTTCTCTATTTATGTTCTTTGGTATTATACCAAAAATTTCTAATTTTGAAACAAAGTATTTAATTCTTTCTCTTTTCCAAGAACTGTTATATCTCCATGGCCAGGATAAACCTTTACATCATCTGGTAGTTTTCTAAGCTTTGCTAATGATGTATTTCGATATCTTGGACATGATGTTGGCAAATCTTCTCTGCCAATACTCATTTTGAATAATGTATCTCCAGAAAATAACGTTTTATTATCTTTAAGATAATAGCAAACACTACCCTCTGTATGAAATGGCGTGTGAATGACTTCAATATCGATGTTATTTAATAGATGTAAATGCTCTCCATCCACTACTGATTCTACTTCTATTTCTAACGACAACTGTTTATTTTCAAACCACGAACAGTTATCACGAGGATTAACTAATAATTCTTTATCTAAATCATGTATATAGACTGGTATTTGATATTTATCTAATAAAATAGGTAGCCCCCAGATATGATCAAAATGCCCATGCGTCAATAAAACGGCGACTGGAATTAGATTGTTTTGTTTTAGAAACTTAACAAGTCTTGTGTTATTTGCCGAAGGATCGACAACCACACACTTACTATCGTCATTACATATCACATAGGAGTTAGCGCTGAAATTTGGCGCATCATTACCATAAACTAAACGAGCTACTTTCATTTTTATAAAATAAAAATAGGAATAATCCTATTTCTTTTTCTCACGATGAAGTGTTTTCTTTTGGCAACGTGGGCAATACTTTTGTTTTTCTAAACGTTCTGTATTGTGTTTTCTATTTTTAGAAGTAATGTAATTTTCTTCCCCACATTCTGTGCACTTTAGTGTAACTGAGATTCTATCTTGTTTATTGCTAGCCATTATACATTCTCCTTAAAATGTCCTAGTTATGTTATCACGTTAATTTAAATAATAAAAGTTATTTTTATTAATTTTATAGTGGTATTATATGTTTAGTATGAAAACAAGAAATGAAACTAGACAAATAAAAGTCGGAAATGTCCTTCTCGGTGGGCAAAATAAAGTTGTCATCCAATCGATGTGCAACATTAAAACTGAGAGATATGAAGAAGTTGCAAAGCAGATTAACGAATGTGCTGCTCTAGGAGCAGAAATCATGCGCGTTTCTGTTATGGATGAAAAAGATGCACGTGCAATTGCTGAAATCAAAAAGAGAATTAAAATCCCTCTAGTGGCTGATATCCATTTCGATTATCGTTTAGCGCTTTTAGCGATGGAAAACGGAGTCGATAAAGTAAGAATCAACCCAGGTAATATCGGAGATATTGAAAACGTCAAAAAGGTCGTTGATTTAGCTAAAACCAAACATATCCCTATTAGAATTGGGGTCAACTCTGGTTCTTTAGATAAAACAATCCACGACTATTCCACTCAGTTTACTGCTGAAAAATTAGTGGCTTCCGCTAAAAAGCATGTCGAAATTTTGGAGTCTCTTGGCTTTTATGATATCGCTATTTCATTAAAAGGATCAGATGTATTAGAAACAGTTGCAGCCTATCGTTTAGCGGCTAAAACATTTCCATATCCGCTTCATTTAGGTATCACCGAAGCAGGATTTAAGGAGATATCCTTAATTCGTAGTTCTGCTGGACTTGCTCCTTTATTATTAGAAGGCATTGGAGATACGATTAGAATTTCTATTTCTGGTGATCCAAAGGACGAAATTATCGCTTGTAAGAGACTTTTACATGATTGTGGATTATATCCTAACTATCCAACCATTGTTGCTTGTCCTACCTGTGGAAGAACTCAAGTTAATGTAGAAAAACTAGCTAGAGAAGTCATGGAACACCTCGAAACTGTTAATAAGCCAATTCATGTCGCTGTTATGGGTTGTGTTGTTAATGGACCAGGCGAAGCAAAAAACGCTGATATTGGCATCGCTGGTGGCTGTCATGAATTTGTTATCTTTAGAAAAGATAAAGTAATAAAAAAGGTTCCAGAAGATCAAGCCTTCGAAACCTTAATGGAAGAGATTAATAAACTTTAGAGTTTATCTCTCCAATCTTCAACATAATTACCGCTCCTGAGCATTTCAATTTCTTGCTTATAAGGAGCTTTTTCATTGTAATAAGGTGTTTCTAATATTTTAGGAATACCATTTAACTTTGGATGATGCACCACTTTATATAGCGCTTCAAAGCCTAAATATCCATATCCAATGTTTTCATGTCTATCTTTATGAGCGCCGATTGGGTTTTTGGAATCATTAACGTGGATAACTAGAAGTCTATCTAAACCGATAATCTTATCAAATTCATCTAAGATATGATCAAAATCGTTGATATCATAGCCAGCATCAGAGATATGACATGTATCTAAACACACCCCTAATCTTTCTTTATGCTTGCAGCCATCAATAATCATTTTAATTTCATTAAAAGTTCTACCAATTTCATGGCCTTTGCCTGCCATAGTCTCTAAAGCAATCTTGACGTCAGTGCCATCACATTCGAAACATGTATCAAGAGCCTTACATAAGGCTGCAATTCCAGTTTCCACTCCTAATCCGACATGTGATCCAGGATGTAGAACCATAACTTTAACACCAAAAGCCGCTGTTCTTCTAAGCTCACTAACGATTGTATTCACTGATAATTCGTAAATATCTTCTCTAGCAATGTTAGCAGCATTAATTAAATAAGGGGCATGAACAATAATTTTAGATTCATCGATGCCGTTTTCTTTTAATAATGCTCTTCCTTCTGGAATTTTTAATGTCTCAACAGGCTTTCTAAAGGTATTTTGTGGGGCGCCAGTATAAAACATAAAGGTATTGGCACCATAACTAAGTGCGTCTCTCACACTTCCTAAATAGGAATCAGGTGATTTCATATCAACATGAGAGCCAATAAATAATTTATAATCTTCCATATTTTGTAAATCCTCTTCGTAATATGTTAACATATTTTAGGAAAAAGTATGAAAGTAGAATTAGTAAAGCCTCAAGGATATTGTGGAGGAGTAGTCAATGCGATTAAAATGGCCTACCTCGCCAGAAAAGAAAATCCAGACCAAGAAGTCTATGTTTTGGGTGCGCTTGTTCATAATCAAACTGTGATTGATGAGCTCGAAAAGAGCAATATTCATACTATTTTAGAAAAAGATATAAATAATAAAATAGAAGAACTTCCAAAAGGGACAGTTGTTATCTTCACCGCCCATGGACATGATGAAAAATTAGAGAATAGAGTCAAAGTTTTAGGTTTAAAAATCTACGATGCAACCTGTCCACATGTTGTTGCTAACGCTAACAAGATAAAAGAAGAATTAAAAGCTGGGCATCAAGTTATTTATATCGGTCAATCTGGTCATAAAGAAACAGAAGCAGTTTTGTCTATTTCTAAAGATATATCATTGTATGATATAAAACTACTAATTAATTACTATTTAATTACTGACGAATCTCCTTTTGTTATTAATCAAACAACTCTTAATTTCTTATCATTGAAAGATATTCATAAAGATATTCTAGAACATATTCCTGGGGCTAGAATTGCAGATGAAATATGTGTTGCAAGTAGAAAAAGACAAGAAGCCATTTTAAACATCGATAACTCCTTTGATTTGATAATTATTGTTGGTGATGAATCGTCATCAAACACAAGAAAACTATTCGAAATAGCGGTTTCATCACACCCACAAGCCAAGATTCTTTTTGTCCATGATTTAGAAGCACTCAGAAAAGAGAATATTGATGGATATAAAAAAGCCGCCATTAGTTCTGGGGCTTCTACTCCATCATATGTCGTGGATGATATCTATAATTATTTACTTTCTAAATAACAAAAGGTAATTTTTCATGATCCACCATAATGATGTCTAGAGTTGGATCCATCTCTAAGAGAATCTTCTTCATGGTTGGCATGAAGATTTTTTCTATTTCATGAGGCATATCTAGATAGTTATAGTTATTTAAAACTATATCTCTTCTTACATAATGAGGTGCATCGCCAGAAATATAGATGTCGTATCCTTCTTCTTTAGCGACCTTCCAATCTCTAGAACCGCCTCCACCAATAATAGCAACGGATTCCACTATTTGTTTTCCATAAGGAATTAGAAGGCTATATCCCACCCCTAATTTCTCTTTTGCGTAGCTAGCAAATTTAAACACATCCATAGGATGTTCTAACTTGCCACCTCGCATCATTGGTTCTTTTTCTGGTGTTTTAATATCTCTTAAGCCCAAAGCATTTGCTAAAGCATCATTCATACCACCTTTGCCTGTATCAAAGTTAGTGTGCATGCTATAAACAGGTATGCCAAGTGAGTCTAATTCTTCACATATTGCTTTCTTAACTGGGTCATGGCTCAAAATGAATGCTCTTGTACCATAGATAAAAGGATGGTGTGTGAGAATTAAATCAGGTTTAACCTCTTTTATAAGAGGTAGAAGTTCATGATCGCAATCTAAACATAGTAAAATCTTATGCACTTCTTCTGGTAATTTTCCAGTCATTAAGCCCACACGGTCATGGTTTGCTTTTGCATATTTCTTTGGAAATTGCTTAGATAACTTTAGTAACATTTTCCTCATATTCATAAAATGCTTTCTAACCTCCTTTTTTCTTCTAAAAGATTATTTCTTCTCTTTTCTGGTATCTCTTTTTCGCTTATTATTTTCTCGATTTGAGCAATGCGTTCTTTATGTTTTTGAATGAATATTGGAGATTTTTCTTTAATAAGAAAAGGTCCATACTCACACTCATCGTTACTCAAACAATCTTTAGCACCTTTTTCAAAGGCGATGATTTCATAATATATTCCATCTTCTAGAAGAATTTGTTCTTTAGAAATATGATATCCAAGTTCTGTGATGTTTTTCCTAACTTCATATAAGCCGTTATGAGCGTCAACAAATATTCTTTGAACGTTAGAGAGCTTTTCTTGATGAGATTTTAGGATATTCACGATTAAGCGACCACCCATTCCTGCGATAATCACGCTATCGACATCATTAGGAAGCTCGCTTATTCCATCGGATAACATTGGAATAACATTATCTATAATGTTGTGATTTTCAATTTCTTGTTTAAGTCGAGTAAATGGACCTTTTTTATTATCAATCGCATATCCCTTCTTTATTTTTCCTTGTTCGAATAAGGAAATGATAAGTTTTCCATGATCGCTACCTACATCAGCAGCAATTTCTCCAGAAAACATATCAAATATAGCGGATAGGCGTCTAGATAATTTCATTATGAGTTACGGTAATCTCCAAGTCTTTTACGTCTAGTTGGATGTTTAAGTTTTTTGATTGCCTTGGCTTCGATTTGACGTATTCTTTCACGAGTAACACCAAATTCTTTACCAACTTCTTCAAGAGTTCTTGGACGATTGTCGTCAAGTCCATAACGGAGTCTTAAGACTCTTTCTTCTCTATCTGTTAAATCCTTCAAGATAGCGTTAAGTTCCTCTTTGAGAAGTTGTTTTGTTGTATAGTCAACAGGTGATTCATTATCTTTATCTTCGATAAAATC
>JAILBR010000063.1 GCA_024680795.1 Bacilli bacterium
ACTTCAAAGCTTTCTTATATTGTTCGATTGTGTAATACATGCCAATCGTACAGTGTCTAGCGTAGAAATACGCTTCGCCTTTCTTTAGACGCACATCTAATTCTAGAAGATGTTGCTCTAATCTTCTAGCATCTTTTTCATCTAGTTCTTTTGGAATATAGCTGACTGCTAGTTCGGCTTTTTCTGGTTCTGGTTCTGGAAGTTCCTTAATAACTGAAACTTCTTGAACTTTCTTTTCTACTACAGTAGAAACTTCTTTCTTCTTTTCTTCCTCGACTGTCTTTTCTTCCTTGACAGGTTCTGGCTCAACTTGTGGTTCTTCTTCAACAACTGGAATTGGCTCCATTTCTTCTTCTTTTTCCTCTTCAGGCTCGTCGAATAATGAAACAGTTTCCACTTTCTTTTCTTCTACTGGGGTTGGTTTTGGTTTTTCTTCTACCTTTTTAACTTCAGGAACTGGAGCAGGTTTTTCTTCCTTAACAGGTTCATCAGTTTTGAAGAAGTCATTTCTTATCTCGCTAGCGAGATATTCTTTCATGACATCATAGACATCATCTAAATTATGATCGAATAAAGAAACAAATGGAGACACTAAATAAGTGACATCCGCACTATTTCTAACATCAGAGAAGATTCTATTTAAAGAACTTTCTTTTTCTAACGCAAAAGGTTCAATTGGTAACAAGACTCCAAATTCCCACATTGAGAAGTGAGCAAAAACGCTTTTAGCGAGTAAAAAAGCGATTTCTTGATTGAAATCATTAAAAGGATAAACGTATAAGACGTAATAATAAGTGATTAAAGCTTTATTTAATGGACTGAGGGTACTAGATTCAATAAATGAGAATAAAGATTCCATCATAGGTTCAACTAAACGGCATGGGGCTTTGCTATAGCTACGTCCGACAAGAGCTATTGAGCCTAAATCATTGATATCACTATCTCTATAAAAGTAGGTTAGTTCAGAAATTCCAGTGACTCTCGAATATAATTCCGCTAAAAAATCGACATCGATCTTATTGACATATCTTTCTTGGATAAATTGAAGCGCACTATAGTAATTTAAGAGTCTCTCTTCATTTTCATCGAATGGGTTTTCAGAAGTAATAACTCTTCTTAGTCTTTGGCCATCAATTTCAATATTTAGATATTTGGATAATGATTCCAAAGCGTTAGATTCTAAAGTTAAGGTGAAATGTTGTTTATTTCCGTTGACCTCGCTTAGCTTATTAAAATCATTTAAAAGCTTAACTAGCTTACTTTCTACTTGGAGACATTTGCTTGCAAGAGTTGGATATAAACATAAGTTTAAATTTCTTCCCCCGATATCTTTTAAGGATAAAACATTATTAAATGTGGAACGATAGTTAACAACTTTCTTCCACATGTCATCTGGAACAACGATGCCTAGCTCGTTGCCCATCTCTTTACGAGATGTATATTTAAGTTCTGTAAACTCAATCGCATTATCTTTTGGCATAAATCTTTACCTCTGCTTTTATTTTAATCGAATATATCTTGTTATACAAGCATTAACTAAAAAACTACTAATTATTCACTAACTAGTAGTCTTTATTCTTCGTCATCTATAGCGAGGATTGACATGAATGCTTCTTGTGGAACTTCGACAGATCCAACCTTCTTCATCCTCTTCTTTCCTTCTTTTTGTTTCTCTAGAAGTTTCTTCTTACGTGAGATATCACCGCCATAACATTTAGCAAGAACGTCTTTCCTAACTGCTTTAACATCCACACGTGCAATTATCTTTCCACCGATAGCAGCTTGAATTGGGATTTCGAATTGCTGTCTAGGAATAACGGTTTTTATCTTTCTAATAATTGCTAAACCACGATTATAAGCATTTGGTCTATATACTATAGAGCTAAGCGCATCGACCACTTGTCCATTTAATAAGACATCCATTTTTACTAGGTCATTTGGACGATAAATAGATAGCTCATAGTCGAAGGAAGCATATCCTTTTGTGTAGCTCTTTAATTTATCAAAGAAATTGTAAACAATTTCCGCAAGAGGAAGTTCATAAACCAAAATCATTCTAGTGTCATCGAAGTACTGTAAATCTTGATATAGTCCTCTTCTTTCTTGGCATAATTCCATGATTGGACCAACATATTCTTTTGGAGTCATGATTTCCGCTCTGACATATGGCTCTTCGATTCTATCAATCTTAGATGAGTCAGGAAGTTCAGCAGGATTATCAATCCTCATCATCGTTCCGTCAGTTAAATAAACGTGATAAATGACGCTTGGAGCGGTCAAAATAAGGTCAAGATCATATTCTCTTTCAAGTCTTTCTTGGATGACATCCATATGTAATAGTCCTAAGAAGCCACATCTAAATCCAAAGCCTAAGGCTTGAGATGTCTCTGGAACAAATTGTAAGGATGCATCGTTTAATTCTAACTTTTCCAAAGCATCTTTAAGATCTTGATAATCATCACTTTCAACAGGATATAAGCCACAGTACACCATCGGATTGATATCTCGATATCCAGGTAATGCTTCTTTAGCAGGATTGTCAAAACATGTGACAGTATCACCAGGTCTAACATCTTTGATGTCTTTAATTTGTGCGCAAATATATCCGACTTGTCCGCACTTGAGCTCTTTGAGCTTAAGTTCATCAGGAGTTCTAATGCCGAGTTCGGTTACAAAGTAATCTTTTCCCGATTGCATCAACTTAATGTGGTCTCCAACGGATACACTGCCGTCTTTTATTCTTACAAGAATAACAACACCACGATATGGATCATAGTAACTATCAAATATTAGAGCTTTTAAAGGAGCATTTTCATCTCCATTAGGAGCAGGAATCTCTTTAACAATTGCTTCTAATAGTTCATGAATATGAAAGCCGGTCTTAGCGGATACTTCCACACTCTTTTCACTCGAGATACCAATACGTTTTTCGATTTCTTCTCTAGCCCATTCTGGCATCGCACTAGGTAAATCAACTTTGTTGATTACTGGTAAAATTTCTAAGTCGTTATCCACTGCTAAATAGACATTAGCAAGTGTTTGAGCTTCTACTCCTTGGGTGGCATCCACTACTAAAACTGCACCTTCACACGCAGCTAAGGAACGTGACACTTCATAAGTGAAGTCAACATGCCCAGGAGTGTCAATTAAGTTGAAGATATATGTCTCACCATCATCGGCGGTGTAGGATAATGTAACCGCATTTAATTTGATGGTAATTCCTCTTTCTCTTTCTAGGTCCATTGAATCCAAAATCTGGTCTTTCATCTCACGAGAAGAGATAGCACCAGTCGACTCTAAAATACGATCAGCTAGCGTGGACTTGCCATGATCGATATGAGCGATGATTGAGAAGTTTCTTGTTTTCTTTTGATTGAATTCCATATTTTTCGAGAAATTATAACACTATATTAGTGTTTAAAAAACTTTTTTATCGTTTTATTTAAATCATCCGTGTTCATAATGACCTCATAATCCTTCCATTCATCTCTAAAGAGGTCTTGATACGCTCTAGTCATATATCTCTCATCGATAAGAAGAGCGACACCACGGTCATTTTCGCTTCTGATTAATCTTCCCACCGCCTGCATGATTTTATTCATACCCGGGAAAACATAGGCGTAATTATATCCATCTAAGTCTATAGACTTAAAGTATTCCACTATCTTGTTACTTTCATAATTAATTTTGCTTAGTCCAATACCAACAATGACTAGTCCAATTAATCTATCACTTACTAGATCAATTCCTTCACCAAACGCTCCTCCAACAATCGCTAGAGCGACATGTGTGCTATTAGGATTCTCTTGGAAGTTAGCTAAAAATAATTCCTTATCGTAGTCAGACATATCTTTCTTTTGCACATGCAAAGTAACATCAGTAGGCAAATCTAGATATTCAAGCAGTCTTTCTTGATATTCATAGCTAGGGAGATAAACAAAGTAGTTACCGACTTTATGTGAAATAAATGCCTTGATATAATCAGCAACTTCTTGATACGTCTTTTCTCTATTTTTATATTTAATCGATATTTTAGGTGCCACTAAAATCTTTAGATTTTCGCTTGGGAAAGGAGAGTCTAAAGACAAGCGAGGGGAATTACTATCTCCACCCAAAACATTGATATAGTAGTCGATTGGAGATAAGGTTGCAGAGAATAATACCGCGCCTTTAATACGATTTAAAATGCTTTTTAGATATTTAGAAGCATCTAGGCATAGAAGATTTAAAGTTAAACTGCCTTCTTCGACGTGAACATAAAATAAGTAGTTATCTGAGAATAATTCAGATATTCTCTTAAAGCGATTGACTTCCAAATATAATGATGTCATCTCTTTAGAGATGTCCTTGTTGTCTTCTTTGTTAACTTCTTGATAAGTATTTACAAAATATTCCAAGTCACGCATATCTTTGATATCTAGATCAATAAATTCGTGCTCGCCATCTTCAAGTTCTTCGTATCTAGAAAACATCTTTTTCATTCTGGAAAGCATAGTTTTAAGTTTTTTATTCTTTGTGCCACGTAAACTCTTCTTCGCATCATCAAGATATTTTCTATCTAAAGATGCGCTATACATATCTCTACTTCTTGAGATAAGGTTATGTGCCTCATCCACCAAAGCTAGATAATGGCTAGAGTCTTCATCAAAGAACCTTTTCATATATGAAACAGGGTCAAATAGATAGTTATAGTCACAAATAATAACGTCAGAAAATAGAGATAAATCTAGTTCAAACTCAAAGGGACAAATCTCATATTTCTTTGCCATATAGACAATAGTCTCATAGTCGAAATCATCAAAAGAAAGTAGAGATTCTTTGATGACATTTTTGATTTTGTTATAGTAGCCTCTGGCAAATGGACATTCGTCAGGATTACACGCTGATTCTTTGCAAAAGCAAATCTTCTCCTTGGCGGTTATTAAAATATTAGTTAAAAATAATCCGTTTTCTTTTAAAATCTTAACGGCGTTATGAGCGTTAAGTTTTCCACTATTTTTGGCTGTAAGATAAAAAATCTTAGCCTTTTCATCATCTTTAATCGCTTTGATAAAAGGATATAAGGTTGACATCGTCTTTCCAATGCCGGTTGGAGCTTCTACAAAGAAAGAACCACCATTAATTGCAACCGAATAAGAATATTTAGCTAATTCTCTTTGACCTTTGCGATAGTTATCAAATGGGAAATCAAGGGTAGCAATCGTCTTATCACGGTTCTCCATTGCCCTTAAAATAATGTTATAAAATTCGATATATTCGCTGACTAGATCATAGATATCTCTCTCTAAATCATCAAATAAGAATGTATAGCTATCGAATAATTTCTCACTGGTTTTGCCTTGTCTGATATATGTTAATTTTACTGATATAGACGAAAGTTTTCTCTCTTTTGCAAATAGATATGCATAGCATTTTGCTTGGCCTAGATGCCATTCAATATTCGCATCTCTAAACTCTTTTAAATCGATGACAGTTGTCTTAATTTCATCAATTGTGTATTCACCATCTTTGACGATGATGCCATCTGCTCTACCTTGTAATGTGACAGCAATTTCATCAACCATGATTGTATCTTTTAAAGGGTATTCAGAGATATAATCATCTCCTTGTTTAGATTGATATAAAGCATGCAACAATGTGCCTTCTTGCATCGAAGAACGATTAAAAATGCGATTATCGATATCGCCTTTTCTTAAAAGAAAGTCCACTAGTTGGTGGACGGAAAGTTCAATCTTTTTTTCTTTCATGTTACTTCAGCACTTTGCCTACCAAATCACGGTTGCCGTTAATAAAGGGCTTATAGTCCATTTTATTTTTACCCTCTTTTTGGATAATTAAGAGGTTCAATAATCCATTAATGGTTTGTAAATATAAGCCACCTTTATCAGCTTTTACTATTTCACCAACTTGGCCAATAATATCATCACTAACGATTGAAGATTTGTAAATCTTAAACTTTTGTTCATCTAAGTATAAATATGCTCCTGGTTCGTCACTAAGGGCTCTTATATAACCAAATAGCTGTTCTTTTGTTTTGTTTAAATCTAGTTTTTCTTCTTCTGGCTTGATGGTTGGACAAAACGTCACTAAAGATTCATCTTGTGGTTCACCAGGAAGTTCTCCATTTATGTATTTTGGTAACGCTCTTCTGATTAAAGTTAAAGCAGCATCACCCATCTTATTAAATAAACTGGTTGAATTGTCTTCGCTAGAAATTTCCACTAGTTCTTTATCATACATTTCCCCAGCGTCCATCTCTTTGACCATCTTCATTAAAGTCATGCCAGTCACTTTTTCATTATTGATTAAAGCGTATTGAATCGGAGCAGCTCCACGATATTTTGGAAGTAAACTTCCATGGAGATTGATACATCCAATAGTTGGAATATCCAATAGACCTTGAGGGACGATTTGACCATACGCTAAAGTGACAATTACATCAGGAGCGAGGTCTTTAACAAATTCATATTCTTTTCTTATTTTCTCTGGTTGATAGACCGGGATATTATGTTCTAAGGCTACTACTTTAGTAGGGACAGGCATCAAAATCTTCTTTCTGCCGACCGGACGATCAGGTTGAGCGATCAAAGCCACAATATTAAAGCCATCTTCAATTAATCCTTTGAAGACTTTGGCACTGATGTCTGGAGTTCCCATAAAGATGATTCTAGCTTTTTTACTATCCATAATTCTTAAGCCTTGGACATTATAACGTAAAAATATAAGTTTTTATAGTTATATATAAAAGAAGCAAGTAAAATAGATATGCATTTATGAAGTATTTAGTGGTAAGTGACGCACATGGGAATGTCGAATTAATGCAAGAACTAGTCAAAGAATATCCAAAAGTAGATGGATATCTCGACGCTGGCGATAGCATGTCCGATAGTTATTCCATCCAACCTTTTAGGTCAGTCAAAGGGAACTGCGATTATTTTCCTTTTGATGAAAAAGCCTTAATTAGAAATAAAGGTGGCAATATCTTTATGAGACATCTACCCTACATCTCTATGCAAGAGAGTAACGACATCACTATCTTTATCCACGGACATACTCATCGATATAAGATTGAGCAAAAAGACAAGTTGATTGTCTTATGCCCGGGAGCGTTATCTCGTCCACGTGACGATTCTAATGGCAGTTTTGCGATTTTAGATATCAAAGAGGGAGAAATAAATATCGATATCATCGATGTTTTCACAAAAAAGATACTATTAAATTTTCATTTAATGTAAAATAATCATTTGAGGAGGGAACAACATGTATCCTGAATATAAGAAAGTTAAAGCATGTGCAGAAGAAGCTAACTTACTTCTCAACACATCAAAAACAATGGAAGACATATTCAATCTTTCCACCGGAAGAAATGTTGGTAGAACCGCAGTCACCTACATCAACTCCAAAGGTAAATTAAAAAAGTACAATTATTCACGTTTTAGAAAGCACGCCTACGAAATCGGCTCCATCCTTTCTAACTTCATGATTCAGCAACCTAAAAATGTCCCAATCGTGTTAAAGGCCGCTAATGGACCACACTGGGGCGAAATCTTCTGGGCCATCTTAATGTGTGGTTATAAACCACTATTAATCGATGCTAAAACAAGTAAAGAAGGCACAGAAAACTTAATTAGACAAGCGAAAGCTGCTGCTATCATAACTGATGATTCATATAATTATGAAGTTCAAAAGTTCTCATTGCATGACATCTTAGAAGAAAAATCTACTTATTCATTCTCCCCAATATGGGAAAACGAAGTCATCTTCTGTTCCAGTGGTACTACTGGTGACGTCAAAATGATGGTCTTCAATGGCGAAAACTTATGCTGCCAAATCTTAGCGGCATTAGATTTTGCAGAAACAAGTAAAGATTTACTTTATCCAAAATCAATGGGACCATTAAAAGTCTTAGCAATGATTCCATTCCACCACATCTTTGGTTTTGTGGCAACCTTCCTATGGTACTTCTATTATGGCGCAAACTTCGTGTTTGTCCGTTCCTTAGCACCAAGCGAAGTTCAGTCAATCTCTCAAAGAGTTGGTGTTACTCACGTCTTCTCTGTCCCACTATTCTGGGATGCAATGGCCCAAGGCATTGAAAGACAAAAGAATATGGAAACTCCTGCTAAACAAGCCTATATTAACCAATTAATTGGTTATAACACCGGCAAAATCTCTAGAGCAGAAGCTGGACCATATAAGACAGTTCAAAAAGTCTTACAATCTAAATTATTAGGTACAAAAGTTAAATTCTGTATCTCTGGTGGTGGCTACTTAAGTGGTAAAACACAAACTGTCATCAATGGTATCGGTTATCCTTTATATAACGGATATGGTATGACCGAAATCGGTATTACTTCTGTTGAACTTTCACCAGTCGTTGAAACCAGATTAAAAGGATCTATTGGTATTCCATTCCATGGCGTTTCTTATAAAATCGTCTCTAATGGCAAAGATAAGAAAACTGGCGAATTATGGATTAAGAGTGGCATCACTCACGTCAGAGAAATTATCGGTGGGGTCGAAAAAGAAACCGAACTCGATAAAGAAGGATATTTCGCAAGTGGCGATATCGCAGAAGTCGACGCAACTAATAGATATTACTTAAAAGGTCGTATTAAAGATATCATCATTAACGCTGATGGTGAAAATATCTATCCAGATGAACTTGAAATTTATTTCAGAAAATTAAAACACGTCAATAACTTATGTGTTTTAGGTATCAATGTCAAAGGCACAACCAACCAAAAGATTGTCTGTGCATTCGAAGTCGACAATAGCATCAGCGATGCTGAACTCGAAGAACTCAAAAAAGAAGCAAAGGCTATCGGCCAAGACTTACCAAAAGGCACAAAGATTACCGACTTCTACTTCGCAAGGAAGAAACTCCCAATTGCTAACAACATGAAAGTTAAACGTTTCGTGGTTAAGAAAGCAATCGAATCAAAATCTGAAGATTACATCTCATTCGATTATAAGAAAGAAACTAAATCCAGCAAGACTTTCGATCAAAAGACTGTCGAAACCATCTTAGAACCAATGAGAGAAATCTTCTCTAAAATCCTCATTCTTCCAAAATTCAAAATCGAAGATGATGCACACTGGGTCAATGATTTAGGTGGCGATTCCATGAGTTATGTGGAATTAATCACCACAGTTCAAGAACGCTTTGATGTCGTTATCCCAGAAGAATTATATGGACAACTTGCAACTGTTAACGACTTTACAGAAGAAGTTGCAAAACTTTTGAAGTAATAATAATTTAAAAATTATAATTGCATTATCATTACACTTTTAGTATGATAATCAGCGACGCAAAAAAGAAGGTAAAATAAGAAACATGGCAAACATCAAATCACAAATCAAACGCAATCGTACAAACGAAGTCGCTCGTCAAAGAAACAAATCTGCTAAGAGCGCAGTTAGAAACGCAATCAAAAAAGTCAAAGTAGCTGTTGAAGCAAAAGACTTAGAAAAAGCAGAATTAGCTTTAAAGCAAGCATTACGTTTAATTGACAAATCTGTCTCTGATGGTATCCAACACAAAAATACCGCTGCAAGACAAAAGAGCGAAATTCAAAGACTTGTTAATTCTTTAAAATAATTACAGTTCTTAATTGCGTTTAAATTTAAGTAAAAATAATTCAAAAGCGTAAAAGCGGTCAACTCGACCGCTTTTTATTTCGAGGTCAAGGTTAAATAAATCGTCTAAAGTACGGTTAACTGCTTTTTCACTTATCAAAGATAAGGATTTAGAAATAGCAAAAACTCTACCTGGTTTAATCTTTAATTCTTTAGCGGCTTCATCGGCGGTCATCTTTTTGACTCTTAAAAGATATCTAATTTGATTAATCATTCTAAACTGGTTAGCGAGTTGGCCGATCAAAGTCACTGGTTCAACATTAGACACTCTTAAATCTCTAAATAAGTTAATCGCATCGGTATTTCTACCTTCTACTAGATAGTTTTGGATTAAGAAAGCATTATCATCTAACTTTCTAGTCACCATTTTAACGACGTCTTGATATCTGATGTGATCTGTATATAAAGTCAATTTTTCGATGCTATTTTTAAATAAAGCAACATCTCCATCAGTGCGGGCTGCTAACTCTCTTAAAGCATCTTTATCGATAACGATATTATATTTTTTTGTATAGGCGGCTATATATTCTAGAAAACTTTTTTCATCTGGGTCAGCAATCTCGATAACTTTAGTTTTTTCTTTTAATAAAGAAACAATCTCACCTTTTTCATCGATGCTGTCGGATGGAACTGATAATATAAAAGTCACTTCTTCCTCACCATTTTCAGAAGAGATATAGTCTTTTAAAACTTGATAATCTTGATCAGCGTCGATTTTATTTTTTGGTTTTGGTTTAAGAAGGAAGTAGCAGTTTTCTAAAGACACTACTTTCTTATCATAACCTAAAGATACATAACGGCATTCATCTACTGCATCTTGCACCAAGATGTTATTTCCATCTAATTTGACATAGTTAAATTCATCAATCGTCATTCCTTCTAAGAACGCTTTAGTAATTTTCTTAATCTGACTTTTGATGGTTGGAGATTGGTTGCCGTAAATAAAATAAATCATGTCCTTAATATTATATATAAAAAAATGAACACAATGGTTCATCTTTTTAAAATTGTTTTCTTGAGCTTAGTCAGCCTTAGATTCTTCAACAGGTTCTTCTTCTATTTCAGGCTCCACTTCCACGACTTCTGGTTTTGGAGTTAAGTCCGCCCCATATTCAGCGAAGAGGGATAATAGAATCATACAAACTGCGTAGAATAATCCACCCGATAGATGGAATTGCATATTATCAAAGTTCATTTGGAAAATAGCTTGTAATATTCCTTTTACAATTCCTGTAGTAGCAAGCAAACCAACAGTTACCGCCGCATTAACAATGGAGTTAATTCTCATCTTCTTTACGATTTCATGGTCGAATGGAGTTCCAACTTTGATTTCTTCTTCGAAGAATCTTTGGTTGAAATAAGACAAGAAGATATAAGCACCACATCCTAATAATCCAATTGTCATCGCGGTAAATATCACTGGGAATGGGGCGTTATTTTCCGCCATTAATTCTGCAATTGTTTTGCCTTCATGGACAACAATATTTTTGATGATAGGTAAAACAATCATACCAGTTAGGCATGCTGCTGATGCAACGATAAAAATAACAAATAATACGAGGCAAACGATACGCATTATTTTTGCTAATACTTGAATAATTTTGAGTGATCTCATTTTGACATCTCCTTTAATTTCTTAAAATTCTCACGATCCTTTTCAGTAATCTTTCTAATCACTTTGCAAGGATTTCCCGCTGCAAAAGAGTTCGGTTCAATATCTTTTAAGACGACAGAGCCCGCCCCGATTACTGAACCACTACCAAT
Source organism: Bacilli bacterium (assembly GCA_024680795.1). Lineage (GTDB taxonomy): Bacteria > Bacillota_I > Bacilli_A > RFN20 > CAG-826 > UBA2450. The sequence continues at coordinate 11,404 of JAILBR010000063.1, forward strand.
TTTAACACCGCCACAAACGACGACATTACTAGCAATCCAACAGTTATCACCAATTTCGATTGGAGCACCATATTCATCATCGGTAAAATATCCCTTATCTTTATTGATATAAAGATTTCTATCTAAATAATGCATTGGATGAAGCGGAGTCACAAGCGTTACATTAACACCCATAAAGACATTATTTCCTATTTTGATTGGGCATGTATCTAGGACTGTAAAATTAAAATTAGCATAGCTATTCTCTCCAAAAGAAGTAAAACAGCCATAATCAAATTGGATTGGACCTTGTAAATATATTTTTTCCCAGCCTTTAATGCCTAGTTCTTTTAATATTTCTCTTCGGCGTGGATTGGTTTCTTCTAAAGAATTATATTCGTTACAAAGCTTATGGGCTTTTCTACGTAGTTGCACTAATTCTTCATTGTTTGAATCATATATCAAACCTTTTAACATTTTCTCTTTTTCAGTCATACATATATTTTATTTATATATTTTAAATAAAGGAATAATTTATTGTTCCTTCCATATCAGTTCTTCTAATTGTCACTTTGTTTTTCTTTAAAATATTCACTACTTCTTGATGAGGGTGACCAAATTTATTGTTCTTCCCACATGAGATAATTGCCTCTTTAGGCTGGATATGTTTGATAAAAGCGTCGCTTGTTGATGTTTTAGAGCCATGGTGTCCAACCTTTAGATAGTCCGTTCTTAGATTTGGATAATCTTTGATAATTTGACTTTCTATCTTTTTAGGAGCGTCACCCATAATAAGAAACGAATATCCCTTTAGTGTAAAACCAATTACCAGGGAGTAATCATTTTCTTCTTCCCACAAACTTGGGTAGTTATTGTAATTATATAGAACTAAATTTCCTATAATAATAGGAAAATATTGATAATCTCTCTGATAATTATAAACCACAAAGTTTTTAATTAGACTATCTCTAGCCCCATAATGATCAAAATCATCATGTGTGGTGATTAGTAAATCAATATGATAAATTTGCTCACTTTTTAGATATGGAATTAAAGAAGAAGTCGCTAAATCAGTGTACGTTAATCCACCAGTATCTATCATCACTGTCACATTTTTATCATGGATAAGACAAGAATCACCTTGGCCAACATTTATAAACGTTACCGAAGAATAGATAAGTGGTTTTAAAGGAACTAGATATAAAATCCCCAAAGAAGAAGATAAAAGTAAAAGCCATTTATAAATTTCAATAAAACCAATCGAAATGAAATATAAGATAACTAGATAAACTGTTTCATAGATGACTTTTAAATATATCCCTCCACTAGGGGCATAAATCTTAAAACATATTGGCTTAATAAATAGCAACATGTCTTTTAGAAATTGACAATACCCATTTAATAATGGGTAGAGGGGTACCCCGATGAAAGATATCAGCGAAAGTACCCCAAATAATATTAGTAAAGGGGATAGCAAGATCTGTAAAAAGAAAGAAATTGGTGATATCTCATGGTAGTAATCGATTGCGAAAGGAACAAACGATATAGCTACAATAACTGGAATTAATATCTTTAGATATTTACGCTTAATTCTTTTGAATGAGGATATAGAGAAGACAATAACTAGCGGAATAAAAAAAGAAAGAAAGAAGCTATCTTGATAAGCGAGATGGTAATCTAATAAGAGAAAACCTATCGCTAAAAATGATAATAATTCCAGATAAGAAAACTTACTTTTTAACGGATACTTATTAACCCACTTTAGCACATTAATTAGTAAGAATTTGATGACAACAAAGCGCGGAAAGGTGAAAGCACTATAAATGGCAAATAAAGTTAGACCACCAAGAATAGAGTATTTTTCTTTTACCTTTAAAGATAGTAAGAAAATGAATATAGAAAGGAATGCTTCTAGATATATCCCGCTATTGGAAATCAGTCTAGCGAGATGTAGATCTCTAAAAATTGATGTTGATTCTTCACTTTCCGATATTCCAAAAAGCAAAGAACTTATTAGTGCTTTTGTATCATTATCAAAATGAGACAAATAATCTTTCCGCACTTTGTTAATCTTGATTGGATTAGCGAATTTTATTTCACTACTAGTAACAATGAACTGGCTATAGACACCTTTGCTATTTAAATACTCTTTAAAATTAAAACTAGATTCCGTCGTAGAAAAATCGAGTTCTGATTTATACCCTTTTAAAACTATAATGTCTCCTATTTCATGAGCGTGCGCTTTCTCATAAACATAGAGTTTTTCTAGCCCACTAGAAGCGATGTAATAATTTTCTTTGACCTCTACGATAAGGGATTGATAAGTGCTTTTATTATAGTTCGGCCTGATAAAAGAAATACCAATCCCAACAAGTAGAGTAGCAAGCGCCACTAATCCAACTTTCTTTTTGAAACGATAAAAGCTAAAAGCAATTATCGCGATTGATTCGATAATTCCAAGTACGTATGCGATTCGAAAATTTATTCCTATATATAATGATAGGAAAATAACGAATAGTATCACGCGTGTAGAATTACGTATCCTCTGATCTTCTTATAAGTCGCTGGTCCAATGCCATAAACTTCTTGAAGTTGCTCTAGAGTGGAGAATAAACCAGTTTCGGTGCGATAAGTGATGATTGAATTCGCTATCGTGCTAGTTATTCCATTAACTTTTGATAAGGTTTCAGCATCATCGCTGTTGATATTGGCCTTTGCCACTTGTTCACTACTACAAATATCGGTCGCGTCAAATAAAGAAGCGATGTAATATGTAGAGCCATTAACAAGTTCAGCGGTCTCATAATACGCTCTAGCATCAGCAGAACTTGTCACTCCTCCTGCTGCTTCTAGAAGATCACCGATGGTTTTTCCTTCTTCCAAAGTATAATTGCCAGGTTTATAAACTTCACCTTCTACAGTCACGGTAAAAGTTGAGTTAGAAACCTCAGTGACGGCCGCGCCATTATTGACAATGCCAACTTTCGGATCAAGGACGAGAAATGTAGCGATAACCACCACGGTTACAACTACAACTCCGATTAAGATTTTAACCATTTAAAAAACCTCCCTTCATTAAACTAATAGGAGGTTTTTTCGATTTTATGACCAAAAAATTTAACTTTTTTTCTTAAGCGCCGATTTTGATAATCTCAACTTGGTACTGAACTTTGCCTTTGACATCTACGATGTCACCTAAAGATTTGCCAATAAGTGCTTCTCCAAGAGGGCTGGCGTTAGAAATTTTGTGATTGAATGGGTCACTCTCAATTGTACCGACAATCATGAACTGTTCTTCTTTGCCTGTATTGAGGAATTTGACAGTCACGACAGAGCCTAATGCAACCTTATTTCCCTTCTTTTTTCCGCCTTCTTCATCGATAATAATGCAGTTAGCAAGAATGTTTTCAATTTGTTTAATTCTGCCTTCAACTTCTGCTTGTCTATTTCTAGCTGCATCATAGTCAGCATTTTCACTTAAGTCGCCTTGCGCACGTGCTTCTGCTAATTGTCTTTTAACTTCATCACGGGTAACGTTAATAAGTTGTTCGTATTCTTCTTCTAATCTTCTTTTACCTTCTTTGGTTAATTGTGTCTTTTCTGACATAGTCTTACCTCACGTTTCAACGTATATTATATCGATATGTAATAAATACTTCCATAAATATTTTTAGAAAATATTTTACTTATCTTGGAATTCGTTTTCTTCGATGTAAGCGTTGAAAACTTCTTCCACTTCTTCATATTCTTCGTCATCTGTTACTTCAAAAAGTTCGCCAGCATCAGTATATTCAAATACCATAATCTCTTCCGGACTACCTTTTTCAAAGCAGAAAACGTATTTCTTTCCTCTTTCTTCATGTTCGTATGTGAACAAAATCTCTAGGAGTACTTCGTTACCATCTTCATCGGTAACCACTAATTCTTTTTCATTTAATTCCATTTTACTTTCCTCCATTCACCCTGATATAGAAATCAAGGATTTCACATGCCGCAAGACGATCAACACTTTCTTTTCTTTGCTTATGAGAAACATTTAAGTCACTAAGTGTCTTATGAGCGGAAACACTAGTTAATCTTTCGTCTTGCAAATATATTTTAAGATTTGCATCTTCATTAGACAAATCTTCCGCAAATTTTCTTGAGCTTTGTGCTCTAAATCCTTCGCTTCCGTCCATGTTTATTGGTAAACCAATAACAATATTTTTGATTCCAGTCGAAGCAACTACTTCATGGACACGTTTACGTGCTTGTGAATAAGCTTCCTTTGGAAATCTAAATGTCTCCAAACCATGGACAAAGCCAAGTGAATCACTTGTGGCAATTCCTAAAGTAACAGTTCCTAAATCAAGACCGATATATTTTTCCATTACTTAATAAATTCCTTTACAAAATCAATCGCTTCTTTAACTTTGGAACTATCTTTTCCAGCGCCGCTAGCGAAGTCAGGTTTTCCGCCACCAGAGCCACCTAATAAGCCCGCAACTTGTCTCATAATGTCACCAGCGCGATACTTTTTAAGTGCTTCGCCATTTACACTACAAATAATTGGAAGTGTGCCATTATCATCACCGATTAAAATGATGATTGAATCTTTGTGGTTATTCTTTAATTTATCAAGTAGAGAAACTAAGGAATTACGATTAGCGTCCTTGATAAATTTAACAAGTAGTTCATATCCATCGAGTTGGATAAACTCATTATTGATGGCGTTAGCTTCACTATGAGCGAGCTTATTCATCAAAACTTCCATTTGTTTCTTAACTAATTGACGATCGTTGAGCATGCTGCCAAGTCTAGCGTTGACTTCAAAGATTGAGCCAGCAGATAAAACTTTCTTAACTTGGTTTAACATATTCTCGCGTTTTTTGAGAAGTTCATAAGCATAGATTGATGTTCTTGCCACAATACGTCTGACACCACTAGCGACACTTTCTTCGCTTTCAATCACAAAGATACCGATATCTTGAGTGTTCTTAACATGAGTGCCACCACAGAATTCTTTACTGACGTCACCAAAGCACACAACTCTAACGACATCGCCATATTTTTCATCAAATAAGGCTTTAGCGCCAATCTTTCTTGCTTCGTCGATAGAAAGAACTTTAGTTTCTTCTTCGATAGCTTGGCTAATCCAAAGGTTAACCTTCTTCTCCACTGTAGCGATTTCTTCTTCGCTCATCTTATTAAAGTGTGAGAAGTCAAAATGAATATATTCATCACAAACATAACTACCTTTTTGAGCGATGTGGTCACCAAGCACTTCAGTTAAAGCACTTTGTAATAAGTGAACTGAACTATGGTTTCTGGTGATAAGTTTTCTTCTATAGTCATCAACTTTCAATGTAACCTTATCGCCAACTTTTAATTCTCCAAAGAGAATAGAGATAGAATGTAAGTGCTGCTTATTTGGAGCCTTATTAACACTTTCAACTTTGGCTTGTAAATCCTTACCAATCACTAGACCAGTATCAGATACTTGACCGCCGCTTTCCGCATAGAAAGGAGTTTCTTTAAAGATAACTTGTCCTTCTTCTTCATTTAAGGCATCAACTTTAACGCCATCTTTAAATAAGCCGATAACTTCAGTTTCGATTTCGAGTTTATCGTAATTAAAGACTGATTCATCCTTGAAATTCATCAAGTCAATTGATTGTTTATTCATCGATTGCAAGTCACCTCTAGCGCTTCTTGCTCTCTCTTTTTGTTTGTTCATTTCATCATTGAACTCATTCATGTCGACTTCCATGCCATTTTCTTCCGCAATTTCTAAAGTTAATTCTTTAGGGAAGCCGAATGTATCGTATAGTTTAAAGACATCACGGCCAGAAAGAATTCTTTGTTGAATTTCATTAGCCTTTTCGATGAGATCGTTTAATAATGAAACGCCATTTTCGATTGTCTTTAAGAATTTAGCTTCTTCAGCCTTGATTAATTTCTTAATAAAGTCCGCGTGTTCTAATAGATATGGGTAGAAGTCCTTCATAATTTCAATCACGACATCCACTAATTCATATAAGAATGGGTGATAAATTCCTAAAACACGACCGAATCTTTCCGCACGTCTTACTAACCTACGTAAAACGTAGCCTCTGCCTTCATTAGAGAATACTTCACCATCAGCGATGGCAAATGTAACTGCTCTAATATGGTCGGCGATAACTCTGAAGGCCATTTTATTTTCTTCATATTTCTTGCCAGACATCTCTTGCACTTTTTCGATGATTGGCCAGAACAAATCGGTTTCAAAGTTAGATTCAGTGCCTTGCATGACACAAGCAAATCTCTCTAGACCAGCACCAGTATCGATGTTTTTGCTTGGAAGTTCTTTATATTCGCTTCTTGGCTTTCCTGGTTCTGCATTAAATTGAGAGAATACAATATTCCAAATTTCGATATATCTATCGTTTTCCATATCGTTTCTTAATAAATCTAAGCCGATATGATTTGGATCGTATTTTTCACCTCTATCAAAATAAATCTCTGTGTCAGGTCCACATGGTCCTTCACCAATTTCCCAGAAATTTCCTTCTAATGGAATGAGATGATCTTCACTGATTCCAGCGTTCATCCAGCATTTCTTTGTATCCAAATCATCAGGGAAATACGTGATATATAACTTTTCCTTTGGAAAAGCAAAATACTTTTCATCAGTTAATAATTCAACCGCCCAAGGAATGACTTCATTTCTAAAATAATCACCAATAGAGAAATTACCAAGCATTTCAAAAAATGTATGGTGTCTATCAGTACGACCAACGTTTTCAATATCGTTAGTTCTAATTGATTTTTGTGCGTTGGTGATTCTTCTACTTGGTGGTACTTCACTGCCATCAAAATATTTCTTTAAAGCCGCAACACCAGCGTTAATCCATAATAAGGTTGGGTCATTTTTTGGAATAAGAGAGCTACCTGGTTCGATATGGTGTCCTTTGCTTTCAAAGAACTTAAGCCAAGTGTTTCTAATTTCGCTTCCTGACATCTTTTTCATTGAGATTTACCTCCTAAACATATAAAAACGTTCCTATATAGGAACGAATTAAATCCGCGATACCATCCTACTTCCTATCTTCTTTATGAAGATAGACTCTTGATTTTAGCTATTTCGTTAGCCTAACGGTGGCATTACCCACGTGACAGGGAGTGGCCCATTTATCTCTATTTACGTCTTCGCAGCTAACGACGCTCTCTTAGAAATAGAATATAAACTTCTTTCCCTCGGTTAGTAATAATACATTATTACCAATTTCTAAGCAATAGAAAAAGATGAGATTTTATTCTCTCATCTTTCTAATTAACTATTCTTCTTTAGCGAATGCATCTTTACCCATGCCACACCATGGACAGACATAATCTTCTGGAAGATCCTCGAATTTTGTGCCTGGAGCAATACCGTTATCTGGATCGCCTTTTTCTTCATCGTAGACGAATCCACATGCTGTACAAACGTATTTCATTTTCTTTCTCCTTTTATTTATCTATAAATAAGTTATTTAATTTCTTCAAAGTCAGCCGCGCCATGTTTGCATAATGGACAGATGATATCTTCTGGAAGAGTATCGCCTTCATAAACATAGCCACAAACCTTACAGACATAGCCTTTTTTCTTGCCAGTATCTGGTTTTGGTTTGACATTAGCTTGATAGTAATTATATGTCATGGTTTCAATATTATTGATAATCTTACTTTCAGTAACATCACATATAAACATGCCATGCGTTCCTAAATCAACATATTGAGCAACTTTTAATGAGAAGAAGGAATTAATGCTGTTAGATAAGACCACTAAGCCATTTTCACTTCTCACCACTTCTTGGCCATCAAATTTATTGACATTCTTACCAGATTGGAAACCAAATTGTTGGAAGACGCTGAATGGAGCGCTGGTATTTAAGCAGTTAACATTTAAGATGCCAGTCTTTTTAATCACATCATGTGAATAGTTGAGCTTATTGATGTTGACCGCCACTCTTAAAGGAGTATCGGTTAATTGACTAACTGTATTGACGATAAGACCATTATCTTTGTTACCATCGTTGGAGGTGACAACATATAAACCATAGCCAATCTTGAATAAAGCTTTCGGATCAAGTTCAGGAGCTTTTTCTTCTTTTAACTCTTTGACTGCTTTATATTCTTCAGAAATCTTATCAGCGAGTTGTTGGAGTTGTTGTCTACTGTTATCATCTAAAGATGATAAGATTCTCACTGTTGGTTCTAAAATTGTGACATTCTTGCAACCTGCTAGTTTGTCTTTAATGACTTTAGCCGCCATTGGAGCCCATGTACCATTTTCAATGATACCAATTTGTTTATTTTGGAAATTTCTTTCTAATAAGTGATCGATAAATGTATGCATGAATGGGAAAATTCCAGCGTTATATGTAGTTGTTGCTAAGATAATCTTTCCATATCTAAATGCATCTTCGACACATTCTGCCATATCATCTCTCGCTAAATCACTTACTGCCACTTTTGGAGTGCCATTAGCCTTTAATAATTCTGCCATTTCTAAAGCAGCTTCTTTGGTGTGACCGTAAACTGATGTATAGAAGATAGCGACACCTTCAGATTCGGTCTTATAGCTACTCCAAATATCATATTGTTTTAAATAATGAGATAAATCGCCACTTAAGATTGGTCCATGTAATGGACAAATAGTTTGAATTTCAATAGATGCTGCTTTCTTTAAGACAGCTTGAACTTGTGGGCCATATTTACCGACGATACCGATATAATATCTTCTAGCTTCGCAGTCCCATCCTTCAGGATCTTCGATGTCTAATGCGCCAAATTTACCAAAGGCATCAGCAGAGAATAACACTTTGCCAGTGCTATCGTATGTGAACATAACTTCTGGCCAGTGCACCATAGGTGCAAAGACAAATGTTAAGACGTGTTTTCCTAAATTCAAGGAATCGCCTTCATTAACTTCTACACGATGTGGGATTTCTTCGTGGAAGAATTGCTCCATCATCTTGAAAGTTTTAGCGTTACCAACCACAAATGCATCTGGATATGCCTTTAAGAAATTCATGATGTTTGCAGAATGGTCTGGCTCCATATGTTGAACGATTAAGTAATTCGGTTTTCTATCACCTAAAACTTCCTTAATATTTTTTAACCATTCATCGGTAAAATGTTGGTCAACAGTGTCCATGACTGCGATAAACTCATCCATGATGACATAGGAGTTATACGCCATACCATTTGGTACAACATATTGTCCTTCAAATAAATCGACTTGATGATCGTTTACACCAACATAATAGATATCGTTTGTGATGTTTTTCTTCATATACTTTTTTCCTTATCTTTTAATCCAGGCTTGGAGTTTAGCGTCAATATCATTGACTTCGCTGCCCTTGCAAGCAAATCCATTTTTAATAATCGCACCTCTAGCCGCTCCTCTTAATTCGAGTTCTGCTAAGCCGAGCGCGCCTTCTTCATTGGTGGCAAAAGGATAAATGGTTTTGCCCATGAATGAATAAGAGCTTAAAAAGGTAGCAACAACACGTGGATAAGTTCTCCACCAGCAAGGGAATCCAAGATAAATAACATCGTATTCATCTAGATTTTCTTTTGGGTTTTGGAAAGGAACTTTTGCGTTTTCTTGATCCTCTCTTCTACTCCTTGCTACACATTCTTCGTAATTTGCAGGATATGGGTCAACTGGAAGCAATTTATAAAGTTCTGCATCCAATAACTTGGCGATTTTTTCAGCAACAATCTCGGTGAAACCTTTGCTGATGTATTCCATTTCACCGTTAACACTATTTTCTCCGGTTCGAGAAAAGTAGACTACTAATGTTTTCATTATGTATATACCTCAATAGGTATTATGCCAAATATTTAGTTTTTTTGCATTAATAAAAGTGCTCAAATTAAAGAGCACTAATTATTAATTAACCTATAATTGAACTATTCAGCCTTTTCTTCTTTTTCTTCTTCAGGGGCTGGTTCTTCTTCTTTAGCTTCCTCTGGTTCAGCTTCTGGTTCTGGTTCAGGTTCAGCTGCTTGTTGAGGAGCAGGTTGTTCTTGTTGTTGCATTGGCATCACTGATGATAATAATATCGCGGCAAATAATGCATATAAAACTAAATTGATAACACTAATTTCGCCCAAGCCAACTGAATTACCTCTTAAATCAAAGACAAGATCTAAAAGCAAAGCTAAAACGAATATAGAAGCAAACATAGATGCAATTCTGTATAAGACATTTTTGTTAACAAGTCTGGCGACAACATAGAATCCAGAAATTGCTAAAGAAGCAATCATACTAATGATTGAAATTGTCCATGCTGTTGGTCCATATAAATCATAGTAGTTAATGAGGACAAATAGAAAACGTAAGAACATAAATAATGTAAATATATCAACAGAAAGAATTTCTAGAACCATTTTGAAACGCGCTGGTAGTTTACTACCAACAATAAGTCCGATAATTCCAGTTGCTATATAATAGCAAGCAAATATTACTCCAAGGATACCCAATGCAAGGAAATAACCATTTTGCGAATCGAGGCTGTTCAAATAAATTAAGAACAATAAAGCACCGAAAATAATCGAAATAAATGGCTTAATAATGTCATAAACTTTTTTCATAAAATATTTCTCCTTATTAGAGTCATTATACACCAATGAATGTAAAATAGTTATATTTTATTTATATGAGGAATAAAAAAGATTTGCCATTAGGACAAACCTCATTATTTTAAATATTAAACTAGACTAAATATCTGTTCTTTTTCCCTTATAGTAAGTGGAATCTATTAACCCACCACCAAGGCAGATATCTCCATCATATAAAACCGCTGCTTGACCAGTAGTAACACTTTTATATGGTTCATCATAAATAAGTTCAATCTCATCTTCGCCTAAATAATGGATGGTTACACCATTATCTTGTTGTCGATATCTAAATTTAGCGTTGATATGACTGTTATCTTTTGGAGGAATAGAGATAAAATTCAAACTCTTAACAATACATCTATCGGATAAAAGATATTCATTTTCGTCTCCACTAGCGACATATAAAATGTTTTTCTTAATGTCCTTTTTACAAACAAACCATCCCTTAGCAACTTCGCCAGAGATACCACCGATACCTAGGCCTTTTCTTTGTCCAATTGTATAATACATGACTCCGTCATGTCTACCAATAACTCTTCCGGTTTCAATATCAACGATATCACCTTTTTTAGCAGGGATATAATTCTTTAAAAATTCTTTAAAGTGTCTTTCACCAATAAAGCAGACTCCGGTAGAATCTTTCTTATCAGCAATTTCTAAATCTAATTCATGCGCTATTTTTCTCACTTCAGCTTTATCGATATCTCCTAGTGGGAATAGAGCATATTTTAACTGCTCTTGGCTAATTTGATTTAGGAAATAAGTTTGGTCTTTATTTTGGTCATAACTCTTACATAAGTAAGCAACACCATCTTTATCCACTCTTTTGGCGTAGTGACCCATGGCAATCATATCGAAACTCTGATCGAGAGCAAATTTTAAGAAAGCATCAAACTTTATATATTTATTACAAAATATATCAGGGTTAGGAGTTCTACCTGCTTCATATTCTCTAATGAGATAAGTAAATACTTCATCCCAATACTCTTTGACAAAGTCAATTCTTAATAGAGGAATACCTAACTTTTTAGCAGTTGCCACAGCATCATCATAATCAGCCTCTTGTGGGCATTGACTATTATTGATGGTGGGGTTACCTAAATAATCTCCATTAGCAAGAGCATCCCAATTACGCATAAAACAGCCAGAGACGTCGTATCCTTGCTTTTTAAGCAAATAGGCCGCCACTGCGCTATCTACACCACCAGAAAGTCCCACTAAGATTTTCATTCGTTAAATAATTCCTTACTATCAAGCATGATGGTAAATGGTCCATCATTCACACTGTGGACAAGCATATCAGCACCAAATACGCCAGTTGATATGCCTTTTCCAAATTGATGTTCTAATTCTTCATTAAAATAGTTATATAATTCTTCGGCTTCATGAGGCCTCATCGCATCGACGAAAGAAGGTCTCCTTCCACCTTTTGTATTTGCGTAAAGAGTAAATTGGCTAACTGATAAAATGCTGCCGTTAACATCATAAATCGATAAATTAATCTGACGATGCTCATCTGCAAAGACACGTAATTTTAAGATCTTATCAATCATTTTATCAACAATGTCTTTATTATCGGTATCGGTAAAACCGATAAGTAAAAGGTAACCATGGTTAATTTGTCCCACAGTTTTACCTAATATTTCAACACTTGCACTTTTAACAGTTTGAACTAATACTCTCATTTTAATCAACGATTTCTCTAATCACTGGTTGAGCGTAAACAACTTCGTCAACGATTTCATATGCACCTTTGATTTGGTTGATTGCTTCTTCATAATTATCTTTATTTGTATAGGCTGTGCATAATAAATCACCTTTTTCAACATATGCACCGACCTTATTTGTTAAATAAACACCGGCGGACATATCAATCTTGTCTTCTAATGTTTCTCTACCCGCACCTAATTTCATGGCGGCGACACCAATTTCTAAAGCATCACATTTCTTAATATAGCCGGTTTTCTCTGCTCTAATTTCAATAGCTTTTGAACTAACTTCAAATTTTTCTGGATGACGAATGCAATCGACATCTCCGCCTTGTGCCTCAACCATTTGGCAAAGCTTTTCAAAAGCACTACCATCTTCGATAACACTCTTTAATTTTGCTTTAGCTTCCTCTCTAGTCTTACAAATATTAGCTTGAACGAGCATGATGCTACCTGAAGTAAAACATAATTCCATTAAATCTTCTGGACCATTGCCTTGTAAAGAAGCAATAGCTTCTTTGATTTCTAAGGAATTACCAACCGCTCTACCTAATGGCTCGCTCATATCACTTAAAACAGCAACAGTATTTCTATTCAAACTCTTGCCGATATTGACCATAGTTCTTGCGAGTTCTCTAGCACTTTCCATGTTCTTCATGAAAGCGCCTTCACCAACAGTGACATCTAATAAAATAGCATCAGTACCACTAGCGAGTTTCTTACTCATAACACTAGCGGCAATTAGAGGGATAGATTCAACAGTGCCAGTTACATCTCTTAGAGCATAAAGTTTCTTATCAGCAGGAACTAAAGACTTGGTTTGTCCGATAATAGCGATGCCGATATCGTTAACTTGTTTCACCATTTCTTCTTTAGTTTTAGCGATGTTCATGCCTGGAATGGATTCTAATTTATCTAAAGTACCACCAGTATGTCCTAAACCTCTGCCACTCATTTTGGCAAGTTTAGCGCCACAAGCAGCAACCATTGGTCCTAAGACAATACTTGTTTTATCGCCAACACCACCAGTTGAGTGTTTGTCTACTTTAACACCAGCGATATCACTTAAATCAATGACTTCACCACTATATTCCATCGCATCAGTCAAAGTCGCAATTTCTCTTTTGGTCATACCTTTAAATAAGATAGCCATCGCCATTGCGCTTGATTGATAATCAGGAATTGATCCTTCTGTATATCCTTTAATCCAGAAACGAATTTCTTCATCAGTTAATTCATTTCCTTCACGTTTTTTAATGATTAAATCTACCATTCTCATAAGATGCACCTCACAAAATATTATTATAACATAATAAAAAGTCATTTAATACTATGTAATAAATAACTTTTGCTTTAACTATATTTTTAAATATTCAAATAACTAAAACTAGTCTATAATTTTGAGCTTTTTAAGAGCGTCTTTTACCCCATGATTCCAGACATGAGTGGTCACTATTGATGCATTTTCTTTTGACTCATCTTTGCCGTTTTCCATACAAATAGAAGTTCCAACTTCTTTAAACATCGATATATCAGCGACATCATCACCAAAGGCAATCGCGTTCTCCTTCTTATAACCGAAATAATCAATAACGAATTTGACACTTTCACCTTTATCATGAATGACATCTAAAACATCGACACCATAATCATGGAATCTAAAATAGTTAACTTCCTTTGGAAGTTCTTGAACCAATATTTCATCATATTCTTTTCCCGCAAATAGCATGGCGGAGATGACATGACGGTTATGGTAATCTTCGACTGGTGGCACTTCTTCATAAAAAGATTCAAAAACAAAATCCACCATTTCATTTTTAGGAGCGATTAAAAATCTAGAAAAAGGTTCTGTTGCTTCTAAAGTTAAACCATGAGATAACACTACTTCACAAATCTTTTCAAAAATTGAAGGGGTAATTGGTTTTTCATTAATCACTTTATTTTGATAAAGTGTGAGGCCGCCATTACATAAAATCATCCCATCTGGTGTGATTAAATCTAATAAGCCAATTTGTTTAACTGTATGTAATGGTCTAGCGGTACAAAGAAAAACTTTTATCCCTTTTTCTTGTACCTTTTTAAGTGCGTTTATCGATTCAACATCAAAGACATGATCACCATTAGAATGGTCAAAAATGGTCCAGTCGATATCAGTAAAGATGATTTTATAATCTTTTTTCATATGTGAATACTCTATCACAAGTCTGATTATGTTATAATCCTTTTATGACATTTAAGGAAAATCTCTTAGAATTTTTAACCTTAGAAGATGCTGATAAGTTGCTTGATAGTCTTAAACTAGAAGATTATCATGCAGTTTTATTAAATCCAAAAAAGATAAATAAAGAATATTTTATCTCATTATTTCCTCATGTCACCTCCCATCCATATGTCGAAAATGCTTTTATCTATGATAAGAATGAATATCCACTAGGAAAAAGCATTTATCATGAATTAGGATATTTTTATCTTCAAGAGCCTTCAGCGATGATGGTCTCTTCCTTATTAAATATATCTAAAGATGATTTAGTGCTAGATTTATGCGCCGCTCCTGGAGGGAAATCAATCGGAGCGAGTTTTAAACTCGATGGTACTGGTCTCATTATTTCTAACGATTTATCTAGGCCAAGATGTAGCCTCATCGTTGAAAATGCGGAAAGACTGGGCTTAGAAAACCTTTTAATCGTTAATAATGATTTTGAAAAGATTTATCAAGATTATTTAGAAAAGTTTGATGTCATCATTTTAGATGCTCCATGTTCAGGAAGTGGGATGTTTAGAAAAGACGATAAGATGATTGCGGATTGGTCAATAAACAAAGTTTATAAGTTTGCAGAAATCCAAAAATCTCTTATTAACATCGCTTATCAAATGCTTAAACCAGGCGGGACTTTATCGTATTCTACTTGTTCTTATTCTATAGAAGAAGACGAAGAAGTCATCGAATATCTCTTATCAAATACGGATGCCGAAATATTGCCTCTACCATATATAAAGAAAGCTTATATAAATAAGAATAAGCCAATCGGAATTAGAATGATGCCGTCTAATTTTAGTGGAGAAGGTCAATATATATGTCAGATCAAAAAACCAGGAAACAAAAAACCAACAGCTTATGAAAATAGCAATAAATATAAAAAAGAACTTCCTTCTTCTTTAGAAGACAAAGACGTTCAAAAATATGGTAACACTTATTTCTATTTAAATAATGCGATTAAAGTTAAAGGTCTTAATATCGTTAGATATGGAGTCAAAATCGGCGAAGATAATAAAAACATTTTTAGATTTGATCTCCACTACGCAAGAGTTGGAAATAGAAAAGATTTACCTTCTATCGAACTAAATCTTGATGAAGTTAAAGAATATCTATACGGAAATGTGATTAGAAAATCTAACCCATATAAAGGCTATATTTATCTCATTTATCAAAATAACCCCATCGATATTGCAAAAACCGACGGGGAACAAATCAAAAATTATTATCCAAAAGGATTAAGAAAAAGGTTCAATTAATAAACGCGATTGAACCTATATTTTTTATAAGTTGATTTTGCCATTACAGCATTATCTTTTAATCTAACGTTGAAGGTTAATTCTCTTTGAATGCGAGAATGGACGATTTTCGCCACATCTTCTGTTGTTAATCCTTCGTATTCTTCCTTATAAATCGGAGGTAAGAATTTGATATGGATCGGATAAGATTTAAGTGAATGCTTGGTGCTTAATAAACGGAAAGAACCATAATTAACCACTGGCACAATTGGAACACCAGCTTTCATCGCTGCTCTAAAGGTGCCGTGATGAAACTCTGGAATAATTGCGAGTTGATCTTTATTCCTTGTTCCTTCTGGGAAGATAAACCAGTTCATCTCGTTATTTCTAAGTGAATCTTGCACCTTCATCATCACCTTTAATTGTTGTTTTAAGTCATCTCTTTTTAAGAAGAGACCACCGCCAATTTCTAACATCTTACCAACAATTGGATACTTTTGGATTTCCACTTTTCCTAAGAATGCAATTGGTTTTTCAAAGACTTTAAAATATGGTAATGGATCAGTGCTAGAAAGGTGATTTGCGAAATAGCAACTTGCTACTTCAGGCATATTTTCTTTTCCTTCAACATAGATATCCGCTTTTAAAATATCATCTGCTTTAGAGATGAGTTTTTTGACTTTAGCATATCTCTTATCAATAGGAATTTCTTTTATCTTTTTATGATAAGAAATGACCCAGCCAAAGTAAGCGACAATCGCGCGAGGCAACATTCTAAGAATTGTTTGTATTAAATGCCACATAATTATTTAAGTAAGAAAATGTTCACTGATCCCGCTGCGGATATGAAGTTTTTAACGATGTATTCCTTATTAGGTATACCAGCACCCGAGAGATAAAGGGTTAAATAATCATCAAATTCAATTTGTTGTAATTTATCGGTTGGATTAACGATAATTACAGCCTTTTTACTAATGTCTAGATATTTAGGATCTCTAACTGCGATAGAAAGAACGCCACTAGGAAGTTGGAACATGTCAAACGCTTTTAAAATATCGCCTGCTTTACGAAGAGTGAATAAGCTAGAGAATTTCTTTCTAATCTTTATTAGATCAACCAAGAGATTAATCATGTCTTTTCTTTCTTCAACAAGCTTCCAATCCATATTATTGATGCCTTTGACATTATAAGTATTATCTAAACCACACTTAGATAAGCCAATCTCTTGTCCCATATGAATAAATGGAACACCAAGAGCAAATATCAAAAGTGAATTAGCAAATTTTACTCTCTTTAATATTTCGTTTTTGTCATCATAGATGCATGCTAATTTGTCGTAGATAGTTTGATTATCATGACATTCAACATAGTTAATTGATTGGCATGTATCTTGGAATTTATTATTAATAACGCTACCAAGTAAAACGTGTTCGACAGGTGTTTTATATTCTAAATTTCCAGAAACATATCCCTTTTCTTCATGGTTAAATGTTGAACCTTTGATAAGATCTCTAAATGAATCATTAAAGAAGGCAATGCCTGGAAGTTTATCAGCGTTAACCATCGATGATTTTTTGTCTTCAGGTAGGTTAGTGCCCATATGCCAGCCTTCACCATAGAACATGATGTTTGGTTTTATTTCTTTAGCAGCGGCAAAAGCTTCATTTGTCGTATCAACATCAATTAAACCGAGAAGGTCAAATCTGAAGCCATCGATATCAAATGTCTCAATTAAATATTTAATAGAGTCAATGATGATTTTTCTCGCCATTTTCTTTTCAGAGGCAAAATCATTTCCGCATCCCGAAGCATTACAGACTTTATTCTTGTATCTTCTAAAGTAATAGAAAGGTACATTAGCCTGGAATCCAGTATTGATATAATCATATAAATGATTATAAACAACATCTAGAATCACTTTTATATCATTTTTATGTAGTTCGTTAACTAAATTCTTAAATTCAATTAAACGACTAATTGGATCTTCTGGGAAAGAAGAATAGCTACCTTCTAGGCAGAAGAACCCAACTGGGTCATAACCCCAGTTATAAACATCTTTTAATAAGTCGTCACCAGTCGCGAAATCTAAAACTGGTAAAAGTTGGACATGAGTAATGCCAAGTTTCTTTAAATAATCGATTTTTTCGATTAATCCTGTATATGTACCAGGATGTTCAACATCCGCAGTTTCGGTAAAATCACGGATTGATAATTCGTAAATTATAGCTTCATTATAATTTTCAGTTTTTGTTGGCGGTTCCACTTTACCCATCGATTTGACGATATCTAAGTCTAAAACCACAGAATATTCACTATTTAAACTAGTGCCTTTTGCATATGGATCAAGGATTTGATGTTCTCTACCATTAACCCTCACCATATAAGCGTATTTCTTATTGAATAAGTCACCCTTTAATCTTAAAGAGAACACTCCGTGTTCTTCTCTATTCATCTCATAAAGAAGGAAGGAATTTTCTTGTTCTTTCTTTTCGAGTTTTAAATAGACTTTATCGCTGAGAGGTGACCAGACTTTAAATAAAGATGAAGAAGGCGAATAAGTCACACCTAAATCATCACCTTCGTAGGCATAATATTCATCAAATTCTGGAGTTAACACATAATTGTCATAATCTAGATAGACACTTTCGTCTTCACTAGACATAACGCGATAGTCAAATCCTAATTCGATTTCTTCTCGACAAATAAGTTTGACTTCAGGAATTGAAGTACGATGATTAATCTCTTTTCTCAAAGATAGTCTTTGGTTCTCTTTAATTAAGTAGAAATCAACATTATCTACACTGGAATAAGTCGAAATGTAGACAATCGAGATCTCATGAGCGTTAATTAAAGAGGCATGCAGTAAATTTTTTCTCATAATTATCCTATTAGCTCATCACTAGTAACTATATAATCGCTTCCATCATCTCCGTCACCATGAACAAGAACTTTGCAACCTTTGGTTGCACCATCTTGTATGGTTGAGACAATGCCTTCTTTTTGGAGTCTGGAAAAGAATTTTCCCGCTCTATTAAATCCAACCGCGCATTCTCTTTGGATTTTACTCATTGAAACAAATTGTTGAGTCATAACCCACGCTTTAATGGATTGATATTTTTCTTCTTCAGCAGCGTCTTTTTCTTTTTCAACTTCGCCACTGGTTACCATTTGAGTGCCTACCTCCTTCGAATGGTCAACTAAATCTAAATAATTTTCATCATAAACAGTTTCGTAATGTTCTTTTAAATAACCGACGATACGGCTAATTTCACGATTTTGGATATAACACCCTTGTAAACGTGTTAAACCAACACGGCTCACCAAAGGTGATTGAACAAGCATATCGCCTTTACCTAAAAGTTTTTCTGCTCCACCTTCACCTAAAATAGTCATGGAATCAGTATAGCTAGAAGTCATTAAAGCAACGTGAGTTGGTAAGTTACCTTTAATAACGCCAGTAATAACGTTTGTGGAAGGACGTTGAGTAGATATTAACATATGGATACCAGCCGCTCTGGCTTTTTGAGCGATAGAAACAACTGGTTGAGAAATCTCTTTACAAGTATCGACTAAATCAGCGTATTCATCTAAAACAGCGATGATATATGGCATAGTTTCTTCGTTATGCTCTCTAGCCCATTCATTATATTGTTTGATATTTGAACAGCTATCAGCGATAGCAAATTTCTCATATCTATCATTCATTTCATCAGCGAGTTTTGACATCATCACTTTCGCTTTAGCAGCTTCGGTGATAATTGGACATAGTAAGTGTGGCATATCACGATACTTCGTCATTTCCACTTTCTTAGGATCCACTAAAACGATCTTTAAATCATCAGGAGAAACTCTCATGATTAAAGTGGCGATAATTGAGTGAATATAGATGGATTTACCACTTCCAGTGGTACCAGCCACAAGTAAGTGTGGGAATTCATCAAAATCAGCTGCGACAACATTACCAGAAATATTTTTACCAAATCCCACAGAAAGCATGTGCTTATTGACATCTGGCAAAGCTTCAAATACTTCTTTAAAGCCGACAGTGGTTATTGTGACATTAGGAATTTCTAATCCAGAGAATGTTTCACCTTGAACAATTGCTGTAAATCTAGCGTTAACACCGCCGAGACGTAATGAGATGTCATCGACTAATTTTTCAACTTTAGAAACAGACACGTTAGCGTCATATTCGATATTAAATCTAGTTACACTAGATCCGATTGTGTAGCTCGTACATCTAGCGCCAACACCGAAATCATTTAAGACTTGGTTAATAGCCACCATTCTTTCTTCGGCAGCGCGTGCATTTTTTTCAGTAGCTTCACTAGTTTCATATGTATCTAAAAGACTTGGACTTGGTGGAATCCAAACCACTCTTTCTTTCTTTTTCTTCACTTCAGGAACTGGTTGAGGTTGAACTGGTTGTCTAACTACAGGTTCTTCAAAAACTGGCTGTTGTCTAATAAGTTCTTCATCTAATTGAGGTTTAGAGACTTCTTGTGGCTTATTATAGTTAACTTCTTCCACTTCAAGTTCTTCACCAGTTTGAATAGGTCCATTCGAATAAAAGTCATCTAAAGATGTTACTTCTTCTTCCACTGGTTGCTCTTGAACTTCTTCTTTAACAGGTTCTTCAACTTGTTGATATGTATTATTGACTTGTTGTCTTTCAAATTCGCTTGGCATCACTTTGGTTTCAGCAGGCATGTCGGTCTTACCAAAAACTAGAGGAGTAAACTCACTATTTTCAACAGGTAAAACTTGTTTTACATAAGCTTCATCAAGAGATAATGTGGCGTCTTGATTATAATCGCCATCATGTTCACTAAAGGTTGGATCTTCTGGCTCAAAACCATATTGGACACGGAAATTGTCATTAGTGATTTCATCTGGTTCATTTTCTAAAGGAACAATTTCCACTTCTTCCTCTTTCTCTTCTTCCTTTTCCGCTTCTTGGATACGTTTTACACGACGTTTGGCTAGGCTTACTTCATTACCACTTCTAATTGCTCTTACTAAATGGATGATTGGCCTAATTAATAATAAGCCTACGCCTAATAAAACTAAGATGATTGCTAAGGCAAAAACGGCGGCTTCGTTAGCGATTAAACCCGCTAATAATATATAAATAAGTCCTCCACCCCAATAATTTCCGGTGGTGAAAGTATTAATGATTGTATCTTGATAATATGTCGCAAGTTGACCATTATAATTAGCCACCATATCCGCTAAAGGAGTATTAAAAGGAATATTATTAACTTTCATCATGATGCCACCCATCAAGAAGACGAGGCCAATAAAAGTAACAGCGATTCCTAATCTAGGAATAATGGTGTGAAATTTAAGCTTTTGACCAGCGACAATTCGATAAACGCCTTTAATCACAAGTAATAAACATAAGAAATAATAACTAGCGCCAAATAAATATAAAGGAACAAAGGCTAATGTTCTTGCTACTTTACCGACATTAAGCGCTAAGACAATCGCGAAAAGAACGTAGAAGGTTCCTTTTACGATGTTTTCAAGTCTAGGTGATATTTTATTTTTCTTAATCTCGCTCATGCTTTTTTATTATACGCGTAAGCGCATAAGTCGTTCAATAAAAAGAAAGAAAAAAAGCACAAAAATTGTGCTTCTCTTATTTCTATATTTTTTTTATTCTTCGGAGATGATAATTATCGGATCAACGAATGGTTCACGACCATTTTCTCTTCTGATAAATTTTCTTACTCTTTCTTTAATAAGCATTTTGGTATCTTCGAAATCAGAGTTACCATTTCTTAACGCTGCTGTCACTTCTTCCACATAGATTTGCGAGACAGATTTTAATAATGGTTCAGCTTCTCTAGAGAAAACAAATCCTCTCATTTGGCAGTCCGGTCCCGCCACAATTTTATTTTCTTTTAAAGAAACTGTGGAAGCAATAATGACCGCTCCATCAACTGCTAATTTATTTCTAATTTCTACGGCTTCATCGGATTTTTTAGCGACACCTTTACCATCAACAAGCATTGGAGTGATGTCAACACCTGTCACTTCATTTGGTAAAATAACTGGCCTTTTATCTTTTTCAAAGATAAGTTGCATGCCATTATCAAGGACAAAGACATTCATATGGTTGAGGCCAATACCTAAAGCAAGAGATAGCTTAGCGTTTTCCATAATGTTAGTGTAGTTACCTCTGACTGGCCAATAATATTTAGGTCTAAACATATTAAGCATGAATCTTAAGTCATCTTCGCAAGCGTGCATCGCTGAGACATCTTTGCCTTTAAGCCACACAACTTCGCAACCCGTACGATAGACATTATCCATGCTTCTTGTCGCTGCGGTTTCATAACTTGGACGAGGAACAGCAACATTAATAAAGACATCAGTTGGCTCGACCACTAATCTTGAATCAGCGTTTCTGCCCATACTTAAGGAAGAGATTTCATCAAAAATATCATCAGAATGACCAACCATCAAAATAACGAGATCACTCTTTCTCACTCTTAATAAATCTTCTCTTTTTAAGATGTCATCATTAGTTAATTGCACGCCATTACCTTCCATTACTATGGAACGAAGTACTTCTTCAGTATATTTGTCATAGCAGAATAACTTCTTATTATATTTACGAATTAGTCTAGCAATTTCTCTTAATCTATACATATTTTGCCAATAGCAAACAATGTATATTCTTTTTCCGGATTTGAAATATTTTTCGATTCTATCACTAATACGATGTTTTGGTGAACAATATCCGGTAATACCAGCTGATTTAGATTCCGCCATTAAAAGGAAAGTTTGCTCTTTAGCAAGTTCACTTGCCGCTGCTAAATCAAAACGGTAATTTAGTTCATCAGTAGCAAAATTAATAATGTAGTCACTAGTAAAGACAATATTTCCTTGATCGGTAGAAATTGCAACGCCAAAAGAGTTAGCGGCGTTATGACATGTCTGGAAAAAAGTCACATTACGTCCAGCGATTACACGTTTATCACTTGGATTGACCACTTCAAAGTCAAACGGGACATTCTCATAGTGATGAATGAATAATTGTCCTAGCATAACTGCTCTAGTAGAAGCGGTACAATAAATCTTTGCTGGTGCTTTCCTATAGACGAATTTAAGAGCGCCAACACTTTCATCATGACCATGAGTCATGATATAGGCTCTAATTCTATTTTTATTCTTAATGAGATAGTCAAAGTTAGGGATAATGCAGTCGACACCAAGAAAAGTTTTATCAGGTAAAGAAATACCTGCATCTAATACGAAAATATCCTCGTTTATTTCAACGATATAACAATCTCTTCCGCTCTCGTCTAAACCACCAAGAGCAAAAACCTTAATCTTGTCTGACATATGCTCTCCCCTATTGTCTATCAAATAAAAATAGCACTATTATTGTAGCACTATTTTCATATATTGATGAATATTTTTATAAAAATTATTCAATTTCTTTGGTGATAACGATATCGCTACCAGTTCCAAGGACATCTTTAATGACGACATCACCGATATGAGTTGGAGCGTTAACGCTAACCTTCTCTATCTCTTCCATGACCTTGAAAATTAAGCCTTTTGGAACACTGACGGAAGTCTTAACCGAAACGACGCAATTCTCTCTATTTTTGACTCTCACAATTGAGGTAATCATTCTTTTTGGATTGGTCATTTCATCGACTGCGTATTTAGCGCCTCTTGGGCAGCTATTTCCAGTGACATTAAGATCATCATCAATCGTTAAACGACAGCCTCTAGGACAGACAATACATGTTAATTCTTTCATTTTATTTTCTCTCCTCCAAACCGACAACGATTTCATTTCCGTTTATTTTATCGAGTTGTTCTTTCTTGAGTTTGATCATTACCATTTCGCTTGGAATAAGGACTGGTTTCATCACTTTACTAACCACTTCTTCGCCATCTTTGATGGAGACAAAAACATTTTGAATTGGTCTTCTCACTCTAAATTTTAATGTGACTGATTCAGCATTTTTGTCTGTAATAGTCTGAGGAATGACATATCCAATGCCATCTCCAGGTTTAACAGCGACCATCGCATTTTTATTTAGTTCACCTTTGATATATTTTGCGGCACCGCGACCTGCATCTCTGCCTTCATCAGTGACAAAGTCGACAACGTCATGAACATGTAAACAGTTACCACAAGCAAAGACACCAGCTAAAGATGTTTCAAAGGCATCATTAACTTTCGCACCTCTAGTAGAACCTAACTCAACTTTGAGTTTTTCTAATAAAGAAACATAAGGGACTAAACCGATGGAAAGCAAGAGAGTATCACACTCAAATTCCATCTCGGTTCCAGGGATGAATTTCATCTTATCATCAACCGCGCTTAAGATGACTTTTTCTACTCTACCATTTTTACCTACAACTTTACTAACGCTTCTAGATAAATATAGAGGAATGTCATAGTCAGTCAAACATTGAGCAATATTACGGTTTAAACCATTGGAATATGGCATAAGTTCGCTAACACAGAGGACTTTTGCACCTTCTAAGGTCATACGACGAGCCATAATAAGTCCAATATCACCACTTCCTAAGATGACTACTCTCTTACCAGCGAGTAGGCCATGAATATTTAAATATTTTTGAGCAGCACCAGCGGTAATAATACCAGCGCATCTATCGCCTGGAAGTTGGATATGACCAGCATTTCTTTCATAACATCCAGTAGCAAAGACGATTGCTTTAGCTTGGACTTCAACAACACCATCTTCTTCGTTTGAATAAGTGATGACTTTGTCTTTTGTAATATCGAGAACTAAAGCGTTCAAACGATATTCAATACCTAATTCTAAGACTTGGTCGACGAATCTTTGTAAATATTCAGGACCTGTCAATTCTTCTTTAAATTCGGTTAAACCGAATCCGTTATGAATACATTGATTTAAAATACCACCGAGGCGGTCATCTTTTTCTAAGATTAAAATGTCATCGACACCATTTTTCTTGGCTTCGATAGCCGCTGCCATACCAGCAGAGCCACCACCGATAACTACAAGGTCTCTTTTAACCATTTTTGACCTCCTCGAGAATGATTTCGCTACCATCTCTATCCCATTTGATTTCTGTTGGGGATACGCCATAATGTTTAGCTAATAATAAAGTGACAACTGGTGAACAGAATCCACCTTGGCACTTACCAAATCCCGCTCTCACTCTCTTTTTTACTGCTTTAACAGTATAAGGAGGGACAGAACGATCAAACAAATCTTCGATTTCACCTAAAGAAACTTTTTCGCAGCTACAAACCACTTTGCCATAATTTGGATTTTTATTAATTAAAGCATTTCTTTCTTCGTGACTGAGTTCGTTAAGTCTAACATATCTTCTGACTTGTTTCTTATAGTCTTTTTTCTCTTCTAAAATTAATAATTTTGATAAATAATTATCAAATACGTATTCGGCAATCGCTGGAGCGCTGACTAAGCCAGGAGATTCGATACCAGCGACATTGATGAAATATTTATTGGTTTTCGCAGGTTCCAAAATAAAGTCATGTCTTGTTGAAGTTGGTCTAATACCAGAGAAGACACGAATCACTTGGTTAAATGGAATAGAAGGGATTAAATCAACTGCTTGACTTCTAACATTAGCTAAAGTCATGGAGTCAGTTGAGAAATCATCTTCATCTTCGACTAGTTCGCTACTTGGGCCAACAATATAGTTATTACTACTTGTTAAACTAACAAGTACACCTTTGCCTTTTTCACTTGGCAAAGGGAAAATAACGTGGTTAACAAGTCCTAAATCATAGTGATCTAAAACAAAATATTCACCTTTTCTTGGAGTGAGATGCCAATCGACATCTTCCACCATACGAGCAATCTTTTCACTACCTAAACCAGCAGCGTTCACCACTAATTTAGATTGATAATTGCCTTTAGTTGTTTTGACTATAAAGCGGTCATCGACATAGTCGATAGCTTGCACTTCTTCATCTAATCTGAGTTCGACCCCATTATCCACCGCATTTTCTACGCAGTGTATAACTAAGTTAAATGGATCGATAATTCCAGCGGTTGGAGCGAGTAATCCACCCAAAGCAGCGCTTGATACATTTGGTTCTAACTCCTTAAGCTCTTCTTTGGATAAAATTCTTGCTTCCACACCATTCTCTTCACTTCTTTTTAGTAAGTCTTGAAGAGTCGCTAATTGTTTTTCATTAGTGGCAACGGTGATTGAACCAATACGATAGAAATGGACATCCAAATCTTCAGCGATTTCATCATACATCGCATTGCCACGAACGTTCAATTTTGCTTTCAAAGTCCCAGGAACTGGGTCATATCCACTGTGGATAATAGCGCTGTTCGCGTTACTGGTGACATTACCGACATCGTTTTCTCTATCTAGAAGCAATACTTTGAGATTGTATCTAGATAATTTACGGGCGATAAAAGCACCTGATACGCCAGCACCAATAATTAAAACGTCATACATACGGAATTATTATACATTTCTACTTATTCTAAAATCTAGGATTTTAATATTAAAGGCGTAAAAAAAGAAGCTATCAATCGATAACTTCTTAATTATTTTTTACTTTTTGAACTTTCTTGGGCCCTTGATGGATTTATCTGGGCGTTGGTTATGTTCAATTCTTCTACCTTCTTTAAGTGGACGATGATTTTCTTCTCCACCATCAGCAGGTTTTTCCATGAATTCTTTCGCGGAAACTTTGACTTTACCCTTTTCATCGATTTCGATGACTCTCACTTTGAGTTTGTCACCGACTTTGACGACGTCACTAGCCTTATTGATATATCCCCAACCTAAGCGAGAGACATGGCATAAGCCTTCAACGTTACCGAAGAGGTGAACGAATGCCCCATAATCTTCAACACGGGTAACTTCGCCTTCGTAGTCTTCACCAACTTTAGCTTCTCTAACGATATCAAGGATGATTTGTTTTGCCTTGTTGATGACTTCTCTATCCATATGGTATAAGGTGACTTGTCCGCTATCTTCGATATCAATTTTGATATTGTCACATTGAGCGATGATTTCGTTAATAACTTTACCACCAGTACCGATGACTTCTCTAATCTTGTCTTCATCAATGAAGAATGTATCCATCTTAGGAGCGTATTTGCCGACATCTGGTCTTGGTTCCGCAATTGCTTGCTTCATCACTTCTCTAATCTTAGCACGTGCGACATTAGCTTGCGCTAAAGCTTCACGTAAGACTTCTTTTGTGACACCTTTGATTTTGATATCCATTTGTAAAGCGGTAATACCTTTTTCTGTACCTGCAACTTTGAAGTCCATATCACCAAAGTGATCTTCTAAGCCTTGGATATCAGTTAAGATTGTGTATGGATGTTTGCCATCTAATGGTCCGCTAGAGATTAAGCCCATAGCGATACCACTGACTATACCTTTAATAGGTACACCAGCTGCCATTAAGGACATACAGCTTGCACAGATAGAAGCTTGAGAAGATGAACCGTTAGATTCAACAACTTCTGCCACAGTTCTAATTGTGTATGGGAATTCTTCTGCGCTTGGGATAACGTATGATAACGCTCTTTCGCCTAAAGCACCATGTCCGATTTCTCTTCTACCAGGAGCGCCCATTCTACCAACTTCACCAACAGAGTATGGTGGGAAGTTATAATGATGCATCCAGTGTCTAGTTTCTTCATCGGTTAAGTTATCGATGATTTGTTCATCACTCTTTGCCCCTAATGTAGTGACAGAGATGACTTGAGTTTGACCACGGGTGAACATCGCAGAACCATGAGTTCTTGGCAATAAATCGACTTGAGCGTCCAAAGGACGAATTTCATCAACTTTACGTCCATCTGGTCTAATCTTTTCATCAGTGATAAGTCTTCTGACTTCTTTAGCCACTAATTTTTCAAGGGTTTCATTAACCATGTGCATGGTCTTTTGATGAGTCTTTTCATCTGGATAGCTTCTTGTATCGTAATCGTCGATGATTTCATTTTTAATCGCATCGATTGCGTCTTGTCTTTCTAATTTATCAAAGATAGAAATAGCTTTAACTAATCTAGCTTCACTTCTTTCAGTGACATCTTTTTCGATGACTGGATCACAGACATATAAATCGATGTGACGTTTTTCTTTACCGATTTCTTTGATGATGGATTCTTGCCATTTACATAACTTTTTGATGGCTTCGTGACCAAACATTAAGGCTTCGAGCATATCTTCTTCGCTGACTTGATCGGCACCTGCTTCAACCATGTTGATCGCTTCTTTGGTACCAGCAACAGCGAGATTGATGTCTGATTTTGCTTTTTCGTCTACTGTTGGGTTGATGATTAATTTGCCATCAACTCTACCGACATAAACACCAGCGATAGGACCATCAAATGGAATATCAGAGATTCCTAATGCTAAGGATGAACCTAACATAGCGGTCATTTCTGGGGTGCAGTCTAAGTCAACTGACATAACAGTGTTGACGATTTGAACTTCATTTCTGAAGCCCTCTGAGAACATAGGTCTAATTGGTCTATCAATTAGTCTGGCTGTTAAGGTAGCATGTTCTCCTGCTTTACCTTCTCTTCTTAAGAACGAGCCTGGAATCTTGCCAACTGCGTATTGTTTTTCTTCATAACCAACTGTTAGAGGGAAGAAATCGCCTTCTTTTGGCAAATCGCTCGCACACACTGTGGAAAGAACTACTGTTTCGTTGAGTCTGACAAGAACAGCGCCGTCAGCTTGTTTAGCAATTTCGCCTGCTTCAACAACGAACTTCTTTCCTTCGAATTCTAATTCGAATACTCTTTTCATTTCTTTTTTCTTCTTTCTTCTAAAAAAACACATAACGCAAGTATCTTATCAATAGATAACCTAAAATGAAAGTAAAATATTTATTATTTTTCATGAAAAATTATATCTTTATTAAGTCTAACCTCTGATTTTATCGATCGTTCCTGCGATGACATCGTAGAAATTTTCAATAAAGGCGTGACAATATTTTTGATTTTCTTCTGGATGAGTAACTGAGCTTTTATCATTAACACCAATCACATAATATCCAGCTTCATAAGCGGTCTTTTCGGCGGTTATCATATCTTCAAAAACCACTACTTGGTTTCTACTTAGACCAAATCTTTGGGAGATTTTATCATAAATCTCTGGAGAGTCTTTGCCTTCTTTGCAGCTATTGACATCCATAACAAGAGAAAAATATTTATGGATATCTAAGCGCATTAAGCATGGGAGATATAATTCCTCGCTATTCGCGGTTGCTAAAGCAATAATCACTCCATCATCGTGAAGTTTTTCTAATAGGCCTAATGCATTTTCCTTTAAAGAAATGTGTTTCTTATATGCTTCTAAGGCTGCATCATTCCATTCTTGGATGATATCTTCGATATTTTCGTTAGGTACATATTTCTCTTTTGTTAATTTGGCAGCGCCTAATAAACCAACATGAGCAATTTCTTTTCCATATGTCGGTGGCACTTCCATCCCTCTTTTTGTAAAAAACAAAGTATCAATATCTGCCCATAGGGATGTGGAATCAATCAAAGTCCCATCCAAATCAAAGATTGCGAGTTTGATATCATTCTCAAATATTTTAGCAACTTGGTATCTCCTATAGAGATGGTCTTTTTGAGTAAGTAGCCTAATCTTAATGGCTATCACCATATGACCTTGTTGTCTTTCCTTGGGATAATAAAGTTCCATATCCTTTGGATCTGCTACTTCATCTTCCTTATAGCCTAAAGAAATCTTGTTGTAATGCTTATATAACTGTTCAAAACTATCGTAATAAACAACTGAATCCACAAAACATAAAAGTTTTTCACCAGTCTCTTTATTAGTGAATTCGATTAATTCCCCCAGCGATATGTAGTTTTTTTCTTTGTCTAAAAGACGCATCTCAATTGTTTTACGTCCTTCTTTAATTGCTTGAAATGGTTCGTTATATAAATTCAAGTAATTAACAAACATTAGATTTTTAAATCCCCTTCTTTAATGAGGTTAAATTTTCTAAATAAGAAATCGATACCAAACACTAATACGGCAGGGAAAACGATTTGCATACCAAATATCGAGAACCAGGTTAACCAGTTATCAACACCCATCGAGGTAATTGTGCCAATCTGTCCCACTAATCCGGCAGTGCCCATACCCGCAGAACTACCCATACATACGGTTTTAACTAAGCAGGTAGAAATTGGACCTAAAATTGCACTAGCAATAATGGTTGGAAGCCAAATTATTGGCTTTTTCAATATATTCTTAAACTGTAACATCGACGTTCCGATGCCAACAGAAATCATCATTCCGACGTTATTATCTTTTCTAGATTGAACAGCGAAACCAATCATTTGACATGAACAGCCGATAACCGCCGCTCCACTAGCGATAAATAGTCCTTGATATGCGCTTGGGTCCGCTCCAGCAGGTAATGTAAAGACCATGGCGGCAATCGCAGCACTGCTGATTGGGGCGGTTAAAGCCATACCCATCAAAACCGCGACAATGATACCCATCACAAATGGGACAGTTGTTGTTCCTGCATTGACAAGCCACTGTATAGCGTAGGTGACATATATAGCCGGATATCTAATCCCAAGGGATAGAAATAATCCTATAGTTAGTCCAAATAAAGGCACCAAAATGATATCGACCGGTGTCTTCTTTTTTAAGACAAATTTGATAGCAAGAGCGACCAAAATACAGACGATATAGATGGTTAATGGATCACCAATTGTGAAGTTAGCACCTAGATGTTCCACTCCACCTGGATTAGTGACAAAAGTTGTGCTTAACGAAAAACAGGCTGCACATTCGCCAACTGCAGCAAGAACAATCGTTTTTAATGGATCAAATTTTAAGGCTAAAGCTATGCCCACGCCGATACCAGCGCCAGTGATGTATTGAAGAATCTTCGCTAAACCAATCCAGCTTTTTCCATCTGCACTATGACCATTTAGGATATTGACAAAGAAATCGCAGAAAGGATTTCCACTTCCATAACCAAATAAAGTGCCAATTGTGCCAAATATTGTACCGATGATCAAAGTGGCAAATAAGCCATAAGCCATCCCATTAAGTGTCTTGATAAAGAAATCAAGAATCACGTCTTTTTTACTTTGTTGTTCTACTACTTGTTCCATTTTTCTCGATTAAACCTTTACGAAATATTATGGTAAATTGCACCCTCATTGTAAAGATTTTTTGCACATATATTTCATATAGATATGGGGCAAAACATAATCTACATTTTCCTCTTGAAATGCTTTTTCAAACGAGTTATTAAATCAAGTTAAGTTTGCTTATTGCGACGCGTAATAAAATTGACATCTTTGATGATTTTTGTATTAACTTTTTCAATAAATGCGTTTAAAAATTTTTAATCTTTTCGACATTGTTTAGACTACAATCAAAAAAAATCGCTTTTTTTCTTTCGATGTAATCAGCACTTTTTATATTTGTTGTTGTAATTAATTAGTAATTAAACTAGTATATATCTAGGATTTTTTGGAAATTATGAAGAATAAAAAGATTTTATGGATCGCTCTTATCTCCCTTGATGTCGCTGTGACAGTATTCCTATTTGTCATTCACATCATCATGTTAAGCAACATTATCGGTAAGACTCCAGAACAAGTTAATGAACTAACCGGCTTAGTTGGTACTCTTGCAAAGAACACCACTTTATACCTCTGTGCGTTTGTTATTCCTACATTCGTGATACTCGCTGCGAATATCGTTGGCTTAGTTATCTATGTCAGAAAACAAACCAAGAAAGAAGCTGTTAAAGTTGAGGACTTAACTGATGAACAAAAAGAAGCCCTCAAACAAGAACTTCTCAAAGATTTAAACAAGTAACAAGATATATAAATTCTCCTTCTAAAAAGCATCGGTTGAACTCGATGCTTTTTCTTTTATATACGCACGCAAATGCGGGTACATACTATATGTATATTATCTTTTATAAACTAATGTTTCCGGGTGCGAGAATTCTAGCTTTATATCTTTATGGGGATTAAGCATTAAATTAAGTGATCCAGGGATAAGTTCATCATTAAGTTTGGAATTGAATTTAAGTCCAGTACGATAAGGGACAAAACCACACTTTTCTTGCACTCTTTTACTTTGTAAATTGAAATCGTAATGACCGCATAATAGGAAATCATAATCTAAGACGTCAAATAGGTAATTTACGACACATTTGACCGCTTCGGGCATAATTCCCTGCCCCCAATATGGTTTAGCTAATACGTAGCCGATTTCTCTCCCTCTTAAAGAGGCGAACTCTGTTAACTTACCTTCAGCGTCACATTCTTCTATTCCTAAAGAGCCAATCACCTTGTTATCGGCTTTATGAACGATAGCAAATGTATGTTTTTCTCTAATAAACTTATCCAATCTATATTTTGATTCGTTTTTATCCGGATGATGAGGCCAGCCCGCCATTTCACCAACGCCGGGAACAGAAGCATATTCAAAAAAATCATCAAGATCTTCTTGACGGAATATTCTTAAGATCAACCTATCGGTTTCTAATACGATATTTGTGACATCAATTTCAGCATTCATACTATCTAGTTTACTAGCGATTAAAATAATGTCCACTATTTCAATAAACAAAAAAAGACCAACGGAGCAATTTCCATTGGTCTAGATATTATATATCTATCTATTGTGGCTGATTAATGCACTGATGAAGTCCGCACGGGATAGAGGCTTATAGAAGTGATAACCTTGCATCATCATATTCTCATCGAAGTCACGTAAAATCGTGAATTGAGCGCTGTTTTCAACACCAACGACTGAAACACCGATGCCGACTTCTTTCGCGTTAAAGACGATATCTTTAACTGCGTTAAATCTCGTGCCATCTGTATCGACCTTATAAATGAGGTCTCTAGCGATCTTGACTTCCTTAAATCCGAGTTCTTTAAGTTTTTCAACACCGATATATCGGCCGGTATATCTATCGACCGAGAACATGATGTGTGCACTACTAAGTTGTTGTGACATCTTTTGAATCTCATCGATATGGCTTGGAATAATCTCTTCTGGAATTTCAAATGATAGGAAGTTATTCGGGAATTTATAAGTATCATTAAGTTTGACGACACCTTGTAATAAGTTCAGGTCTTTTAAGTAGGTACTATCGACGTTAATTGCGATACGTTCAAGATTATTAATTTTGAATACACTATTTCCATATTCTTTATACATGTTACCGATGAAGTTGATAATCGCTTCGGTAATGAGGTTAGTCTTGCCTTCTTGCTCAGCGATACGAGAGATTTCTTCTGCGTTAAACATCGCGTTAGAATAGACGTTATTGATACGTAACAAGATTTCAGCTCCAAAGATCTTCTTATCTTTAGCCTTAACGATAGGTTGAAGATTAACACTAGAGAAGCTACCGGAGAATTCTTGTTCGATAACAGAAATGATGAATTCACGCTTAGAAGCACTTCTAGAAATCTTATGGTCATAGAAGTAAATGAAGTCTTTACCTCTTTCATGCTCGCCATGATGATAGAAGTCATTAACGTGCTTCATAAAGTCTTCGGCGTTCGCATAACCACTTGGCCATCTAAGTGGCAAATAAGTGAGCTTTAAAATGTCCTCGTTAGTGCCATCATCTAATAACTGTTTCTTTGAAAGTTCATAAATCTTTTCGCAAGTATTGATAACGTCAACGTGACCAACATTATGTAATAATAAGGCGATGCATTCGTTGTTATATGCATATAATTCGTCTGTGCCTAATTCATCTTTTAAGTTTCTTAAGAAACTTCTAATCGCGAATAATGTGCCTTCACTACCTTGTTTTTCTAATAATGTTTCAATATTATCAATCGCTAATAAGAGGACATAGCCACGACCATTAACGTAATAGGAGTTACGGATATTTTGATATAAGGCAAGATAAGAATTGATTAATAAGTCTTTATCGAATAAGTCACCGTTTAAATCACCTTGAGTTAGTCTTTCCACTAAAACAGAACGGATGCGACTCTTATGCTCATTTAAGGTTAAAGAGGCTTCATAATTGGCTTTACGATGGGTGAATTCTTTCTTTTTAAAAGTATGCATTGGACAGTCGCTACAAGGCTTTTCTAATCCAAATAAGGCTTTATAACATAATTCCCCTTCTTTTAAGGATGGGAAGACAGTTTTTAAGTCTTTAGAGAAATACTTAAGTTCATAGCTCTTATCATCGACTTTATATAAAGAGTAATCGGTTAAAGACATTAAATATTCGTTTTCATTACGATATTCTTCAATCGATTTATTCTTCTTAGTTAATTCGAAATAATGTTTAACTCTTAAACAGATGATAAATAGTGATTCTCTAATATATGAATCGAGAATCAAATCTTTGTTATTTCTATTAAAGAAATAAATGACTGCATCAATGTTATTTTCAATGCCGCGATAGACATAATAGAAGCCACTGCTGATACCATATAAATCTAAATCACGTCCAATATAGATGGAAGCATGTAATCTCTTAGAGAAGAAATAAGAAGAATCAAAATCGGTAGCCTGGGCTAAAGAGCGAACAAAGTTACCATCCACCGCTTTTCCCTTAAATAGTTTAGAACTTTGGTTAGATAATAATTGAGTGTAAATACCAAGTTCATCATTATGAAAAATGATGCCGATATCATCGATATCGAGATAGTTGCCAAGATCGGTAAATAAATCAGCGATCATCTTTTGGTCTTTAGCTTTTTGACCATAATCGTAAGTCAATTCATCGAGTTGATCTAATAAAGAAGACATGTAGTTAACATTCATCGCATCAGAAAGCATTAAGCTCTTACCAGCGTTCTTCTTGATACGTTTTGGCATATAGAAGTTAACAACTTTGCCTTGTCTTTTCGCATATCTTAAGTCACTTAATAATTCATCAACATCACTATAAGGGTAAGCGACAATCGCATATTTAGCGGAGATATATCTTAATCCTTCAAAGTCACGGATTGTTAAGCTGGAGTCACGGATAACAGATATAATCTGTTCTTCCACTCTTGATAGAGAATCAATGACTGGTAAATAAATGAGTAAGGAGTTAATTTTCTCACGGTAAGCGAATAGCACTCCAGTATAATCACCAAATAAATCAGTGAAAACTTTGACTAAATATTTCTTATCGTTTTCATTTAAGGTTAATAAATCGACCGAGAAACTAACATCCACCAAAACATTACGGTAGCTTTGTGAAAGCATGATGATGTTTGGAAGTTCTTTTTCAAAAGATTCAAAAGTGACGATATTTAAATCTCGATCGACATATTGAAGTTTTAAATTGGAATAATCTGGCTTAGTAGTGATGATATAAGCACAATCGAATTTAGACTGTAAAACATCGATCTTATCGTTTAAATCATCGATTTCGTTAACACCAGTTTTTGGATATTTATAAAATTTATAACTACCACTTAAGAAGCTATCATAGTTCTTTCTAGTGATAGTAAATAAAGAGTTATATTGGCTAAAATATAGTCTTCTATATAAGTAGATGGAAACGATTACATAGGCAATCGCTAAAACTCCAGTAAAGACAAAGTATAAGATATAGAATACGCTTAATCCAGTCGAAACATAACAAATCGCCATGATGATAGAAAGGATTAAATCGAAAGATAAAATCGAGACAGGAATAATAACAGTTTGTAACAAACTTTGTCTAATCGATACTTCTTTTTTATTCATCATCGCTTCTACCTCCAAATAAGACGTCATTACGTCCGATATCGCCGATAGAGGAGACAACTGCCTTACCTAAAGATACATATTTGTCTAAGACAAATAAATATTTTTCGACATCCCAGCCTTTGCCTAATTCTTTTTCTACCACACGGATGGAAACGATTGGTACATCGTATAATTGTCCACTGATCACCACTCCTCCAGTCGCGTTATCGACAGTCGCGGCTTTATCTAAATTGAGGAGTTCAAAATTATCTTTTATCTTTTCTAAGTTCGCGTTACTAAAATCATTGCATGATAAGAAAGTGACAACTTTTGGGTTGATATAAGCACGTTTATTAAGTGCGTCACTTAAATAACCAATTAAGTCGTTTTGCACTTTATATTCAGGTCCAAAACCAGGAACTTGGCCTAAGACGACATTGTTATCGTTAATTTGATCAACATCAATATTAATCACTCGATTAGCGATCACAATATCTCCACTTTTTAATCCCTTGGTTAAAGAGACGCATCTTCCTACGACATAGGCTAAATCAATATGATAATGGTTAAAGATATAACTCGAAAGAGCAGAAGAAAGAATAGTTGTATAACAGCTATCAACGACAACAACTTCTTGGTTAAAGATAGTGCCGACGGAGATGACGTATTTTCTTAGTACCGTACTATCTTGACGGTTAGACATGATGCTTTGAAAATATAAAACATCATCATGATTCGTACCAAAAATCGCAATCACTATTGTCCCCTCTCTTTCTTTTCAAATTTGTTATTCTTTAAGAGTTCTTCAAATTCATTAAGTGGTAAAGGTTTGGAATAATAGAATCCTTGAATCGTATCGATATGCATTTTCTTTAAGATATCGACTTGTTCTTGACTATCAACACCTTCGATGATGACTTCGATTTCATTTGTGTGACCTAATTCAGTTAAAAGTTTAACGATTGAACGAGTCTTCTCGTCTTCGACGAGTAAGTCAGAGAATGATTTATCGATTTTAATCGCATCGAAAGGAATTTTTCTTAAGTTATCAATACCAGAATAACCAACACCAAAGTCATCCATCAAAACTCTAATACCGATATCTTTAAGTTTTTTAATGATGGAAATAGAGATAAATTGGTTAGCCTGACTGGTTGTTTCAGTAATTTCCACTTCCACGAGATGAGGTGGAACTTTATATTTATCTAATAATTCTAAGACGTGATCAATAAAGCCAGTCGCGTAGAATTCATAAATAGAGAAGTTAACAGATACTGGGATAACTCTTCTACCTCTTTTAATCTCTTCTGATAAGTTCTTTAAAGCGAGTTCAAAAATATAGTTATCGATTAAAGAGATAAGACCAGCGGACTCAGCTTTGCCGATAAACATACCAGGAGTTAATAAGCCATGTTTAGGAGAGTTCCATCTCGCTAAAGCTTCACAAGAGATGAACTTTCTCTCTATGAGAGAATATTTAGGTTGATAGTAGATGATAAATTCGTTGTTACGAAGGGCTTCTTCGATTTCATAGATATCATCTCTATTCGTTTCTTTTCTAAATGATTTATTGAAATATGTATAAGTTTCAAAGTTACTTTCAGCGACATTTCTAGCTAAGAAAGAGTCTTCAACCGCTCCCGTGATATTTTCGCCTTCAATGATTTCTTTAATGCCATAGAAAGGTTGAACATAAACTTTAAAGCTCTTCTCTTTCACGATTCGATAAACGTTACTAGAAATAGAATTGACGATTTCTGGAATTTTCTTCTCGTCATCACTAAATAGACAGAGCAAGAAAACTCCACGGTTAAAGCCATAGGCGTTATCCCTAGAAGAATAGGTACCTTTTCTTACGAAAAAGTCTTCTAAGAATAATGAAACGTTATAGTTAAGATTCATCATCATATCACTATTAAAGCTATTAGAAGCAACCTTTAAACTGGTGCAGCTAAAGGCAATGATAAATTGTCTTCTCTTTTTAAGTCTTCTTTTTTTAGATAAAAATGAGACTCTAGTTTTAAATGCTTCAAGATTATAGAAAGTAGTTTTATGACCTAAGGTATAGCTATTTTCCATCTCTAATGTTTTAAAGAAACGACCTTGAGTGAAGAACTGTTTAAGAGACTCAGTTAAACCAATCGAAGAAGCAATAGCGAATATAATAATTAAAACTTGCCATAATTCATGACGTTCCGCCTTATTGTTAACAGAGATTAAAATAGCCGCAGTAAAAGATAACACTAAAGCGATAAAACAAATGGAAGCAAGAATTAAGTAGCGATATAAGGCTCTATTTTTCATTGTCTTTCTTCTCCTTTGATTTATTTAGCATCTCTTCTAATAACTCTTTCTTTAGACGTTCTCTATCTTTATTAGATATTTTATCTAATGATTTCACACTACCCTTAGTTTCTGTCACTGGAGCTTCTTCTGCATCTTTTAAGGCTCTTAAGATATCAATAATCGAGGTAATAATTAGATAGGCAGCTGGGATAAGTAAGAAGATTAATAATCCAATTGGACTAGATAGAATCTTAAATACTTGTCCTAAAAATGGGGAATTAACTTTCACCACTCCTAAAAGTTGTTCGTAAGTAAGAATTTGATATTGTTCTTTCTTACGATAGCTTTCTCCACCTTCTTCTCCTTCAGTGGTATTAATACCAGCAGTCACGAAATAATATTTTCCTTCGATTTGATGAATTTCGAAAAGTCTATGGGTCATGACTTGGTTAGAGACAACTTCGCTCCAATTGTTTTGCCAATCAGGGTTATCACGTGGGCATACACTCGACCAACTTCTATTATTCATAAAGGTTAAGTCGATTTTCGCATTCGCTCCTCCA
The DNA here is from genome assembly GCA_024680795.1 of Bacilli bacterium. Lineage (GTDB taxonomy): Bacteria > Bacillota_I > Bacilli_A > RFN20 > CAG-826 > UBA2450. The sequence continues at coordinate 49,745 of JAILBR010000063.1, forward strand.
TTACTATTGAAGCGATTAACGATATCTTCTTCTTTTTCTAGATAGGTGACGATTGCGGTGTTAACTGGATATTCAGGCTCCATAGAATCAGTTAAGACCACGAAACTACCGAATCCTAATCTAATTTGTTGGTTATAATGCTCTTTCGCATGCACCATTCCATCGATTTGGCCAACTAAAACGATGACAAAGAAGACGCCAAAGATACCAGTTAAGATCCATTCGATAATCACTCTGGCCTTGCTCTTCTTCTTTTTCTTCTTTTTACCTGTTTCTTCAACATTTTCAGTAACCACTTCGGTTGGGGTTACTTCAGGATTAGGAAGAGATTCGTTATTATTTTGTTCTTCGGTTATTTCAACTTTTTCTTCGTCGATCATAATTTAACAATCTTACCTCCTAACTCTTTTTTTATTTTCTTAGCGAGATTATAGTCGTCAAACACATGAGCGTCTTCTTTCATCTCACTAAAGTTATCTTTGGATACATAATATCCGCTTAAAGTCTTCACAATAAATCTGCCTGGAATTGGTTCTTCTTTGACCTTCTCCCTAGGTTTACGTTCTTTTTTAGTCGTCTCAGAGGCAGTTTTTTCCTCCTTCTCCATAGGAGAAGAATTCCCCTCTTTTTCTTCATTATCTTCTAAAACATCATCATTAGAAGCGTTTACTTCTTCATTTATAGGTCCTTGTTCTTGAGATTGTTCATCATTAGATTCTTCTTGTTGAGGTTCATCATTTTTAACCCACATTTCGTTTTGTGGTTGTTCTTCCTCTGCCACTTCTTCTTGAGGATTATCTTCTTGAGTTGGAACTTCCTCTACTGGTTGTTCTTCCACTTTTTCTTCTTCAGGTTGAATTCCTTCCTCTACTGGTTGTTCTTCTTGAGGTTGAACGTCTTCGCCATTATTTTCTTCTATAACAGAATTTTCTTCTTGCGGTTTCTCTTGAGATGGTTCTTCATCAATATTTTCTTCTTGAGGTTGTTCTTCGGATAGAACTTCTTCTTCCACTGGTTGTTCTTGAATTTGTTCCTCACTTAAAACATCATTAGAAGCTTCTTCTTGTGCAGATTCCTCTTGTTGAGGTTGTCCATCGACTGGTTGCTCTTCTAGAGATGTTTCTTCTTCAGCTGATGTATCTTCTACTTGAGCATTTGATTCTTCATTCAAAGGCTCTTCTTGAACTTCAGAAGGTTGTTTTTCACCAATAGGAGATTCCTGAACTTCCTCTTGAGGCTCTTCTACTTCAGGAGCAGGTTGCTCTTCCTCTTGTTGAGGTTGTTCTTCCTTAGCTGGTTCTTCAGAAACGTTTTCTTCTTGAACTTGTTCATTTTCAGAAGGTTGTTCTTCTAAGATAGACTCTTCTTGAGGTTCATTATTAACGCTTTCGATTTCTTTATTTTCTTCGACCTGTTCTTCTTTTTGAGGCTTGCTTAAAATAGGCTCATCTGGTTTATTTTCTACTGGAGCTTCTTTCTTTTTACGGCCTCTCTTCTTTTCTTCTTTTGGAGCAACTTCTTCAGTTTTTTCAACTGGTTCATTTATAACTGGTTCAACTGGAAGAGGTTGTTCTTCTGACTGATTTTGAGGTTGTTCTTGAGGAGCAGGCTCTTCAACAGGTTTTTGTTTTTCTTTTTGAACTTTATATTTTTGCTTTTTCGCTTCTTTATCTTTTTTGGCTTGCTCTTTAACGATTTGTTTTTCGCCTTTCGCAGCAGCGATAAGTTCTTGTCTCTTCTTTTCAATACGAGCAAGTTCTTCGTTAGCGATAGCCATCAAACGTTTTTCTTCTTCAGCGCGATCTTCTTCAGCAAACACTTTCAAAAGTTCTTGGACATATTTTTCCCAGTTGTCGTTTTCTCTGATCTTTCTTCTAAGAAGTTTTTCAATCTCTTGGAGTTCCTTCTTACGAGTGGCTTTTAATTTATATTCACCTTGATAATATAGTTTTTCATATTTATCAGGGTGTAAAGGCAAGCCTAAATGACCGAGATTATCTAAATATTTACGGTATTCTTCATCTACTCGGACAAATTCTAAAGTACCGGTTAAAGGTTCACCGAAAGTAAATATCTCATCATCAATACTGGTCATCACTTTTGGTTTATGAGTTTTAGAGACAGTTTTGATGTCTTTCATTTCTGTTTCTGTCTTTAAAGACAGATATTCAGTTAAGAATAGATAATTTAATTCCGCTAAATCTTCGTCTGTAAAGTTTTTATAAGCTTCATCTACTTTATAATTCACACCTAAAGAAGAGAATCTTTCGATAAATAATAAAGTTTTATAACAGTGATGATATTTAGGGTTCTTTCTGATGATGTTAGTTTGTAAGATTGGTTTACGAACATCTCTTTCGTTTTTGAGTTTCTTCATGAATGGAGAATTATAGTAATAGAAAATATATTCTCTCATCTTTAAGATACGGTCGATATAGCCTTGGCTTTTAATCGCAATATCATCATCAGTTTCTTTTTTAACTCTGATTTTGGTTTCGATTTCTACTTCTTCTCCACCGACTTGAGTGTTGGTTTTTAAATACATCACTTCTTCCATATGGAGAGGAATCATTCTTTGAATATATTCATATCTCTTTTCTACGAATAACACTAAACGTCTAATGAAAGTAGCGATAAATCTATTTTCATAAGTGTTCATATTATCTTCGTTAGAGTGAGATAAGATTTTAGAAGGGACAACATTATTTTGTTCGTCGACTTCTTTAATATATTGAGTGTGGCTTGCTAAATGTTGAACGCTTTCCCCATCAATTTTTTTAGCAAGTTCAACAGGGACAACATTACTTTCTTGTTTAGTGACTTGTTTTGGGTTATTAACGATTTCACCAAGGTCATATAAACAATCTTCCACAACATCAATCCAAGATGAATCAAATAAGGAAGATTCATAACGATGGTAGCGTAAGAAAGAATTCTTTCCTTTTAAGAAAGAAAGGTAGATATCGTCAAAAGTTTTATCTTTATTCAAAGAAGAAACTTTATCGAGATATTTATAAAAAAGTTGTTTCTTAGTCGCTTTTGCCATAAGTCACTTTCTAACTAGTTATTCTTTAATAAGTTTTCAATATAAGAATGAGCCATATGGAAATTGCCTTTGCCATATAACTTATCTAAATATGTATCAAGTTCTTTTAATTGGTCTTTTAAGAAGGCGATATTTAAGGATTCAAATTTCTTTAAAATCTTGTTAGTGAAAATGAAATCAAATCCATCACTTTCAGTACCACCACAAGCGATAAATGTTGGGATGAAGTCATCTAATTGTTTTAAAATACGGTTACCAAAGGCCAATCTGAATTTCTTAATAACAAAGTTATCAAGGTCTTCAAATTTCTTAAGCATATCCGCGGAGATGCCATATTGCTTTTTAGCTTCTGCAAATAAGGAAACTAGTTGAGCGTAAGGAACACTGATTGGTTCAGTTTCTACCGCGTCAAATGGTCTTCCTTTATCATCGAAGAACAATGAGATAGCACGGTCATAAACCTTATCAGCGATGGTAAATGTTGAGTCATCGTTATTCGCTGTTCCGAAGAAGTAGACGTTTTGAGGAATTAATAACTTACCTTCTTTGAGGTGTTTTGGATCACTTGGGTCAATAGAAGGAATTAAGTCAATTGTCCAGTCTTCAAAGTCTCTTTTTTCCATGACGGATAAGAATTCAGCGAAATAATATTCAATACGGGCTAAGTTCATTTCATCGAGGACGATGATATCTAAGTCTTTACGGTAGGTAGTGACATATAACGCTTTTAAGAATTCAGATTCGTTGAATTTCTTAGTGAATTCGTTATAGTAACCTAAAAGTTCACTTCTATCTTTCCATGATGGTTGGACAGGAATGATTTCGCTATCAAATGAGAAGAATTTACCAAGGGCGTACGCTAAAGAAGTTTTACCAGTACCAGAGATACCTTCTAAGATGATGAGTTTTGAGGTTGCTAAGCCAGCGAATAATTGTCTAATAACATCAATACGGTAATATAGGCCTAATTTACTAGCAGCGTAGTTTCTAAAGCTATTACATAACTCTTCTAATGATAAACCCTCTTTAAACATGATCGCGGTATTCACGTCTTCATAAGCTTGGTCAACACGGGTAAGTTTTGGGAATCTAGAAGAGATTTGATCGATAACTTCTTGATCTTCTTTTTGATAAGCACCTTCTTCAGGTTTTAAACCCATATAACCAGTCTTTAAGTTTAAGATTTTATCTTTTTCTTGAATGGCTTGATATAATTCGTAGTTAAGTCTTTCGACTTGATTTCTTAGTTCATCTTTATCGAGTTCTTTTCTGACAAATCTCACATATTTTCTTATTAATAAGAAAAGTCCGTATAAAATCGCACCAATTAAACCGATAAAGAAAAGTAAGAAGATAACCCAGAAGAACCATCCCCAGAAACCAAAAGTACCATTATAGGCGCCAAAAATGGAGTTGTAATTATCAAAATTGCCTGGCACTCTTTCCCAAGGTTTTACCCAAGCAGTATTAAGGAAAACACCGAGGTCTGTAAAGAAGGCCACAAGTAGTTCACGTAAGTAATTAAAGTATGCTTCCATAATTTTAAATCTCCATGTCTCTATAGATTCTAAAGCTTAATCCAGCTTTGAATCCTGCACCCATCACTTGATTGACTGAATCTAAATCCCATCCTTCGATATATAAGGCGACACCGACTTTAGTTGGGGTATTAGCCTTAACTGGAAAAAAGAATTTGACATCGCTTTGTTTAAAGTCTTCTGGGATATAACGTTGTTCTTTAGCGATTTCCACTCCATTAGCAAGTGATTGTTCTAAGTTGAACCTCTTCACACCAGCTTCATGGCTAGCGTTGAAGACATTTGGTTCTCCTTCATATGTTGAATCTGCATCAAACGCTTCATCATATATGATTTTGCTACGGTCATTGACCTCACCATACACCACTTCGAATTTTTCATCGTTTTTGTTGTAATGGTCATATTTATGATTGAAGGTGTTATCAAGAATTCCTCCTAATAGCACTTCTTCTTCATTATGATTTGGATCAACGACTGCGTAATCGTAATTTCCTTCATCGTTTTCACAAAGTATAGAAAATCTCATCGCGTTAGGTAAGTTTGCTAATCTCTCTCTGATTTCTTCCTCTGTGTGAACGATAACATTTTCATTTTGCTCATGTCTTTTTATCTCGTCTTCACGCACTTCTTGCGCGTACGCGTTATTAAAAAGAGCATTTTGCTTGATGTATGTGGCGGATTCTTCTGTATCATCCGCTTTGATGGTCACATACACATTATCTTCACTAAAGAGATAGACTTCTTGATAAAAATATCCACCATGAGACTCGACAAGTCGAGGGGTGCCATATTCGTCAAAAGGCACTAATGTGGTATAGGAGCTATCATAAAATATCGGTTCGTTATGGCCTTCGACATTTAACCAATTATTTTGGTACATAGTCGATACAGGAAAATAACGTTGTACTTCGTGTAATTCGTCGTATGATAACTCTTCTTTAAAAGAATCTAAATCTGTTGAGGTAGAAATGAGAAGTTCTCTATCACCATCAAGTCTAATATCAATAGCCTCGATAGCGAGCCTGTTACTTGCAGAATACCAAGCTAGAGAGACAGAAACTGCATTAAGCGCGATTAACCCTGTTAATAAACCAATAAGGATAATCTTGTTTGCTTTCATTTCTAAACTTTGTTAATTTCAAATTGTAAACCGAGGTTGAAACTATATCCTGCCGCTTCATCGATCACGACATGATCCCAACCTTCTAAAAATATTGTTAATGTGGAATATCCAATCGCTATTTCACTATTGGCAGTGATTGTGACTGGCATACCACCAGAATAGCTATTACCATCATAATCTGGGAATACTGTTCTTTTTGTTTCGTATTCGGCTACTCCACGAATTACTGAATTCATATTGGCAGTGAAAATATCTTTCAAGTGACGAGAACAGAACGTAGTTCTGCCGGTATCACCAGTGCCATTAACAGTACCATCATTTGGAGCGCTTGCTGGATCAACTGCATAGCCAGTATCACTATGTGTTAATGTGCCACTTGCAATTTCTCCATAAACATACTCTTTGCGAGTACTTGGATTGTAGTCATAAAATCCATCTCCGTTTAAGTCTAAAGGACCACAAACAGAAGTTTCGCCTGCAACTGCTTCATTTGAGCTAGGATTAAACAAATATCTCGTATCATTTGTTACATCATCAATAAATACACGTAGGGCTTTATCAATATCATGTCCTGAGGCTGCTGTTTCAGTTGAAGTAATCCATATCTCTTTTTGTTTAACAGGGCGTTCTTGATTATCTAGAACCCTAAATGCAAATGGAAGTACTAAGTAGTTCTTAAGTGCAGCAGGATTCTTAACTCTATATTCTCCATCTTCTGTACTACATTCTGGGGCTTGATAAAGAGTTAAATCATCATCACCACTTCTAGCTAAACTAGAAACAGGGGAAAGTTTATTAATAGCATAAGATGTGTTATCTAAATAGGCTCTAATCATGTCGCTGGTAAAACCAGTAGCAGCACGATTCCAGACGATTTTATGGCCATCAACTGTTTGTTTGGTGAGATTAAATGTCGAGATTTCTTCATTAGTGAAGTATTCGTCATCATCAACAAGACCAACTTCTAGTTGAACAGAACTACGAACTGCAGTTCCGGTAAAAGATAGTCTAACTGCTGAGTTATATGCGTACCAAGCAAGAGTCCCTGCGATGGAACCAACAAATCCAAGTAGCGTCAATGCAGTGGATCCAGCAACGAATAGATTAATCTTTTTAGATAGTCTCATGCCAACCTCCTTTCCCCTGTAATATTTATTATTAAGATATGAAAATTTTTGTTAGATTAAATGATGAAATAATTATTTGTTGAAGGCATCTTTGCCGACATCAAATGTCATACCGAAACGGAAACCAGCTCCGTCAGTATTTTCTCCACTCCAAGTTGGAACTTCGATATTTCCAAATGAAGTAAATTTGTAATATGTTTTTTCATTATGAGCGAGGTTATTTCCGCTTGCTTTGATGTAGTTGCCATTAGCATCTTGTGTGTAGAACTTGCTAACATCTTTGCTACCAGCTGGTAACCAATTACCAAGAGCGTCTTGTAATTCGGTTGTAACCACTTCTGCATTTTCACCAGCAGACTTTTTGACATAATATGTCTTGCCCGCTAATGCTTTATGATTTGCATCCATATCATCTACTGTAACTGCAAGATAGTTATCACCATCTTTTATAAACATAGCAGAAACATCTTTTGCAAATTGAATATTTGCAGTTTCGTTCTTGACGATTCTTGTAAAGTACTTAGTGCCATCAACAGCGAGTTTTTCGACTTCTAAGTTGACCTTTTCATGATTCAAACCATTTAACTTATAAGTATCAGCCGGAATAATTGCACCAACATCTAACTTTAATGGTCTGTAATGCAATGAGAAGTAAGATTTCTCAGGATCAGCTTTGCCGGTAGCGGCTTCATAGTCGCCATGTCCATCTTCAATAAAGTATCCTTCCACATTTTGTGGTTGAACATCATAAGAAGGAATGTAGACAATTTCGTTTGATTCGATGGTTTGACTATCTAAATCCATATCCCATCCTTCAAACCAAAGTGTCACTGTAACTTTTGAGAAACCAGTTTCTGATGTATGGAATAAGACTTTATCCATATTGGAAACATCCCATTCGTCATAGTTATCGTTAACTCTTGTAGCAACTAAATCGCTTGCTTTTTTAGCGGTTTGGTATTCACCTTCATTACCATAGACAACTTGCTTGTCACGGTTAGCGTTACCTTCGTAACCACCTTTGCGATCAGCTTTTTCATCTCCATCTAAGTCTAAAGCGCCAAATAACTCTAAGTTTTCGACACCGTTCTTAGAAAGTAAGAGATTTTTGTTAACAGCACCATCGCCTTCATCATCGATTGCTAAGTGAACTCTTAAGCCATCGATGATTGAGCCTGCGCCTGCTTCTACATAATTTTCTAATAAGAAGTTAGATAAGAATACAGGAACTGACACTTGTTTCAAACCATTGCCAGTATTTTCAACATCCATTGCTCTGAATTCAACAGTGTATTGGATGTAATCATGCTCTTTATCAGCTTGTTCATAAACTTCATCATAACTACCAAGATTAGTAGCATATGCGTTTTCTGAAGCATCTGGGTTTTTATAAGCTTGATCTGGTAATTTATCATTTGCTTCAAGTTTACCAAAGGTAACAGGAGTAATAAGGGCTTTATTCTCACGTTCGCCGATTAAATCAGCGGTGATGAGATCTCTAGTCCATTCGCCTCCTTGTTTTCTTATTTGTAAGATTCCAGTTTCAGCAACACCAGTGCCAATCACGGTTGTACTGACTCTAGTATTGTATTGGAACCAAGCAAGAGTTCCACTTAACGCCGCAACGAAAGATAAAGCTGCAGCAGTTGATAACGAAGAAACAACAAGTTTTTTGCTAATTTTCATAACTTGTCTCCTTTCGGTTATGTATGTAGTATGTGCGCTATATAAATATAGCAATTAAATATTAATTATTAATGATGATTAAGCTTTGAATGCATCAGAAGATACATTAAATGTCATACCTAATTGGAATTTTGCTCCATCAGTATTTAAGCCACTCCACATTGGGACGGTGACAGCGGCATTCTTTGTGTAATAATATGATTTACCATCAGCTTTTGATCCAGCTGTTAATGCAGCAGTTGCAGCATAACGATCTGCATATTTTCCTTCAACATCAGATTCAGCAGCTGGTTTTTCAGCAGTAATGTGTTGGATTTCTTTTTGTAAGTTAGTGCTGTTTTCCCAACCTTCTAACCAAACTGTAACAACTAATTTAGAAGCATGGTCAGCGGTTGTAGGTGTAGTGACGATCAATTTACCAGCATCATCTGTAATAACACCATTTGCGTCAGGTGTATTGATTAATGATGATGGAGCAATTGTTGTTTGAGTACGTGTATCTGTACCATATGTGACAACATCATCTCTATTAGCAGACCATTCATAACCACCAATTCTATCAGCGATGCCGTCATCATCGCAGTCTAATTTGCCGAATAATGGGAGAGCAGCTTTTGCTGTTTTAGAAATCAAATAATTTCTATCAGGCGAGACCGAAGTAGAATCATCGTAACATGCGATGTGAACTCTTAAACCTTCAGCAATAACACCAGAATCGACATTGTTTAATACGAAGTCTGTTAAATAGACTTTTTCAGCAGTTAATGTGAATCCACCAGTTGCATTATCAACAGTTCTGCCTCTTAAGTAGACAGTATATTGAATGTAATCAGTTGCGACTGCAGCTTGATAAACATCTGCGTATGCGCCAGGAGCATGTCCTCCTCCAGCGTCTTTTGCTGCTCTATTTAGAGCAGAGTTTGGGTTTTTATAGGCAGTACCTGATAAAGCACTGGAAGCGGTTTGATTTGCACCAGTTTCCCATGTGATTGGGGTAATGTTTAAATCAGTAGCAATGCCTAATTCTGAGGATGTTAAATCTCTTTTAAATCCTGTAGTTGCGCTTGTAGCACTGATATCAAGAACACCAGTTTCAGCAACGTTCATGCCGATTAAAGATGTTCTAACAGCGGTATTGTATTGGTACCACGCAACAGTACCGGAAATCGCGCCAACTAATGACACGCCTAATGCGGTTGACAAGGAAGAGATAATAATCTTTTTACTAATTTTCATATGCGTTTATTTCAACTCCTAATTTTAATTTTGCACTTATAGGTGCTTCTTCTTCGATACTGGATTGAGGATCCCATCCTTCAAGCCAGAAGACGATTGTGTACCT
>JAILBR010000007.1 GCA_024680795.1 Bacilli bacterium
GATTTTAGTGGGTTCAGTGTTACTAACTTTACCATTCGCACATCAAGATGGTAAAGTTAGTAACACTGAACCCACTAAAATCACTACCACGAATGATAGTAGAACGAGTAGGTATGGTGATGCTGATCCTTGTCCTTTGCTCTTTTTCATAAACTGCTTGTATTATACTATGCAAATGATAAAAGTCAAAAAAATTACAAATTATAATAAAATAATTTGTGCAAAAAATTAATTAAATTTTGTTTTTTTCTCTTGCGTGAGCGCCCTAATCTTTGATATTCTATTACAGCACGTTTGCTTTGCACATGAGAGGTGTGATAGCGCGTGTGTATGTCCTGTGGAAGAGTGGTGATTCACTCGTACCACGGCACGGACAAATCTAATTATAGGAGGAAAGTCACGTGAGCAAAAAAATCGCAAAAGTCTTGAAGATGGAATTACCTGGCGGCGAAGCTAAACCAGGACCAAAACTCGCTTCTGCTGGTATTAACATGGCAAAGTTCTGTACAGACTTCAATGCTAAGACTGCAGATAGACGTGGTGAAATCGTTCCAGTCCTCATCACTGCTTATGAAGACAAGTCCTGCGACTTCGTCATCAAAACAACTCCAGTTGCACCATTATTATTAAAGGCTGCTGGAATCAAAAAAGGTTCACCAAATAGTAAAACTACTACTGTTGGACACATCACAAGAGCACAACTCAAAGAAATTGCTGAGTACAAGATGCCAGATCTCAACGCTAATGACATTGAAGCGGCTATGAGAATCGTCGAAGGTAGTGCTCGTAATATGGGAATCGTCGTTGACGACTAATGGAGGACACTATGAAAAAGGGTAAGAAATATGTTGCCGCTTTAACAAAAGTGGAAGCCGGAAAAGTCTATACACTTGAAGAAGCTGCGGCGTTAGTCAAAGAAACTTCAACTGTAAAATTCGATGCAACAATCGATGTCTCATTCAATCTCAATGTCGACCCAAGACAAGCTGATCAACAAGTCAGAGGAACTCTCATCCTTCCACATGGAAATGGTAAGACGAAGAAAGTCTTAGCTATTACTGACAAAACTGAAGAAGCTACTGCTGCAGGCGCTGACTTTGTCGGCGGACCAGAAATCATCGACAAAATCGCTGGTGGTTGGTTCGATTACGATGTCATCGTCGCAACACCAAACATGATGCCACAAATCGGTAAAGTCGCTCGTGTTTTAGGTCCTAAAGGCTTAATGCCAAATCCTAAAGCAGGAACAGTCAATCCTGATATTGCTAAGGCAGTCAAAGAAATCAAAGCTGGTAAGGTTCAATACCGTGTTGATAAGGAAGCAAATATGCATGTCTCTATCGCTCGTGTCAGCTTTGAAGCAAGCAAAATCGAAGATAACCTTCGCGCATTAGTTGACGCTGTTGTGAAGGCTCGTCCAGCTTCGGTTAAAGGCACATTTATCAAAAACGCTGTTATCCACACGACCATGGGTCCAGCCATTCACTTCACATTTAATGGTCGATAATCAAAACAGATTCTAATATACCCAAGACAGTAACGGACGTTTAGTCTTAATAATGTTACCGAGGTGAAGAAATAAACATTTTATTCTCACTGTATATTGGAGCCTCAAAAAACAAACACAAATTGAAAAGGAGGTCAAAACATGAATAAGGATGTCTTATTAGCGAAACAAGAAGCTGTCAAAGAAATCGTTAGCAAAGCACAAGCAAGTAACGCTATCATCGTCGCTGAATATCGTGGCTTAACCGTCGCTCAAATTCAAGAACTCAGACGTGCATTACGTGCTGAAAATGCTTCCATGTTTGTTTACAAGAATTCTCTTGTCGAACGTGCTAGTGATGAACTTGGCTATCAAGGCTTCAATGACTTACTCGCTGGACCAAACGCGTTCTTCTTCTCAGAAACCGTTAATGGCGCTGCTAAAGTATTAGTCAAATACGCAAAAAGATATGGTGACTCTCTTAACGTCAAAGGTGGTTATTTCGAAGGTAGACAATTAGCTGATAAAGCCAAGGTTGTTGAAATCTCAAAATTACCTGGAAAAGATGGAGTCATGTCCATGTTACTATCGTGCTTACAAGCACCTGTCCGTCAATTTGCCTGTGCAATTAAGGCTGTTGCGGATGCAAAATAATGCCAATTAATAGGAGGAAAGAAAAATGGCAAAGTTAACAAAAGAAGAAATCATTGCCAGCTTAAAAGAGATGACCGTTTTAGAATTAAACGATCTCGTTAAAGCTGTTGAAGAAGAATTTGGTGTCACAGCTGCTGCACCTGTCGCAGTTGCTGCTGCTCCAGCTGAAGAAGAAGAAGCTGCAAAAGGACCAACCGAAGTCAGCTTATTCTTAAAAGCAACTGGTGCTTCCAAAGTCCAAGTCATCAAAGCTGTCCAAGCTATCACAGGCTTAGGCTTAATGGATGCTAAAAAATTAGTCGACGCTGCTCCTGTCGCTGTTAAAGAACACATTTCTCCAGTTGAAGCTGAAGAACACAAGAAAGCTCTTGAAGCAGCTGGTGCTGAAGTCGAAGTTAAATAATTTAGCTGAGCTTTTTAAAAGAGGTTTTAATGGCGTATTACTTTGATAATAACCCGGAGTCTAGTTCTCACATTCGTGAAATTAAATTCACCTTATTTGATAAGGAATACGCATATTATACCGATAATGGAGTTTTCTCCAAATCTCGGATCGATGAGGGGACGTATATCTTTTTAAAGGTATTACTCCCTCTTCGTCTTACCGGGAACATCCTCGATTTAGGGTGTGGTTATGGCCCGATTGGCCTTACTATCGCCCAAAATTCTTTAGAAGCGAGAATCACTCTCGCTGATATTAATTCGCGCGCACTCGCTTTAGCGTCAAAAAGCAGTGCAAGGCTGAATTTAGAATCACGAGTCACCTGCCTTCAAAGTGACATCTATGAAAAGATTGAAGGACCATATGATTCAATTGTTGTGAATCCCCCAATCAGGGCTGGTAAAACTGTTATCAACCAAATGTTCAGTGGGGCTAAGCAATACTTAATTGATGGCGGTTCACTATATATCGTGATAAGACGAAAGCAAGGAGCAGAAAGCGCTCTCAAATACATCGAAACAGTATTTGAAAACGTTTCCGTGCTTCATAAAGAAAAAGGCTATTGGATTATCAAAGCAACGAAAGTGAACAAATAAATTTTAGAAAAAGGAGCCATTATAATGTCCAGAAATATTACTGAACTCAAAAAATTAAATAATGACCGTTATGATTACTCCCGAATTTCTGGAGAATTACCTCTCCCAAATTTGGTAGAAATCCAAACCAAGTCTTATGCTGAATTTCTTGACAAGGGACTAGACGAAGTCTTTAGAGAATCATTCCCAATCGTGAACTATATCGATACATTATCTATCGAATATGTGTCCATCAGATTAGGTGAGGCTAAACACTCATTCTTGGAATGCAAAGAAAAAGATCTCACATATAATGTCCCAATGTATATCACCGTTAGACTTATTCATAAGGAAACAGGTGAAATCCAAGAAAGTGAAGTATATATGGGTGATTTACCACTTATGACAAGTAGTGGTACATTCATTGTCAATGGTGCTGAAAGAGTCATCGTTAGCCAACTCGTCAGATCTCCAGGTGCTTACTTATCTCAAGAATTCAAAGCCGGCAAATATTTATATGAAGCTGACTTAATTCCAGGTAGAGGTACATGGTTACAATTTGAAAGTGACGCTAAAGATATGCTCTCAGTGCGTATCGATCGTCAAAGAAAGATTCACGCTACTACATTATTAAGAGCTATAGGTATCGAAACAGCTGAAGATATTCTCGGCTTATTCGGTGATTCCTTAGCATTAAGAAACACCATTGATAAAGAAGAAAGTGCTGGTATCAAAAACGGTAAGGCCGCTTTAGTGGATATCTTTAGAAAGATGAAACCAGGCGAACCAGTTACCGAAGAAGGTACTGTCAATTTCTTATGCCAAAGATTCTTCGATGAAAAACGCTATGACCTCGGAAGAGCTGGTAGATATAAATTCATCAAGAAACTCGGTATCTATAACCGTTTAGCAAATATGACCTTAGCAGAAAATCTTGTTTCCGCCGACGGCGAAATCAGATTCAAGAAAGGCTATAAATTAACTGCAGATGATGTCGATAACTTAAGAGATGAAGAGTTCTTTGAAAAAGGCGCTCACTTACATGTCTTAAAATGCAACGCAAGATTAGATAACCACGGCAATGTTAACATTGTTAAGGTCTATAACAACGACAAATACAAGAAAGTTTCCATCGTCATCGGTACTGATTTAAATAACACTTCAAGCTATGTCAACATCTGTGACATCATCGCTATCTTCTCTTACTTCTTAAATGTTATGGATGGATTCGGACAAACAGATGATATCGACCATTTAGGCAATAGAAGAATTAGATGTGTTGGTGAATTGATTCAAAATCAATTCCGTGTCGGTTTAGCTAAAATGGTTAAAACTGTCCAACAAAAAATGTCTATTTCCGATTTAGGCATTGTTAAACCAAAACAATTAATCAACCCACGTCCTCTAGTGGCATCTATCCGTGAATTCTTTGCAAGTTCTCAACTTTCTCAATTCATGGATCAAACTAACCCTCTTGCTGAATTAACCAACAAGAGAAGATTATCCGCTTTAGGTCCTGGTGGTTTAACTAGAGATAGAGCATCTACCGAAGTTCGTGACGTTCACGTTTCTCACTATGGAAGAATCTGTCCTATTGAAACACCTGAAGGTCAAAACATTGGTTTGATTAACAACCTCGCCTCATACGCGAAAATAAATGAATATGGATTTATAGAGACCCCATATCGTCCAGTCAAAGATGGCCGTGTTTTAAGCAAGGCCGAAGATAGTGTTTATCTATCCGCTGACGAAGAGTGGGACTACACCATCGCTGAAGCAAACATCAATTTATCAGAAGATGGCGAAATCCTTGACGAAGTCGTTGTCGCTAGACATAAAGGCGAAAACGTCTTGGCCAGAAAAGAAGAAGTCGACTTTGTCGATGTTAGCCCAAAACAAGTTGTTTCGATTGCAGCTGGTAGCATTCCATTCTTAGAGAACGATGATACTATGCGTGCCCTTATGGGTTCTAACATGCAACGTCAAGCTTTACCACTTTTAAGACCACACGCACCATTAGTGGGTACTGGTCTTGAACATCAAGTCGCTCGCGATAGCGGTCTCGCTGTTGTTGCAAATGCTGATGGTGTCGTCACTTACACCGACAGCAAAGTGATTGAAATCTTAGAAAGTGGTGCAAAAGAACCTACTACATATCACTTACAAAAATTTGATAGAAGTAACCAAGGTACTTGTATTAACCAAGTCAGCATCGTCAAAGTTGGTGACAAAATTAAAAGAGGTCAAATCATCGCTGATGGACCAGCAATGCAAAATGGTGACCTCGCTTTAGGTCAAAACGTGACCATCGCCTTCATGACATGGAATGGTTACAACTACGAAGATGCGGTCATCATGTCCGAAAGATTAGTGAAAGAAGACATATATACCTCAATTCATATTGAAAAATATGATTGTGAATGCCGTTCTATTCCTAAACTTGGCGATGAAGAAATTACCGCTGATATCCCTAACGTTGGTGTTGACGCCAAAGCTCACTTAGATGAAAGAGGTATCGTTGTTATCGGTACTGAAGTCAAAGAGGGTGACATCCTTGTCGGTAAAGTGACTCCAAGAGGACAAACTGAACCTACACCAGATGAAAAACTCTTAATGGCAATCTTTGGTGAAAAGATTAACGAAGGTAAAGATGCTTCCTTACACGTTCCACATGGTGGTGCTGGTATTGTCATCGATGTCAAAATCAGAAAACGTGAAGAAAAAGCAAAAGATAATGAACTCCCACCAGGAGTCAATGAAATTGTCACTGTTTACATCGCTCAAAAGAGAAAGATTAGTGAAGGTGATAAGATGTCTGGTCGTCACGGTAACAAAGGTGTTATCTCACGTATTCTTCCAGAATGCGATATGCCATTCTTACCAGATGGTACACCAGTCGATATTATGCTTAACCCATTAGGCGTTCCAAGCCGTATGAATATCGGTCAAATTCTTGAAGTCCACTTAGGTATGGCTTTAAAGAAACTTGGCTATAAGATTGCTACCCCAGTTTTCGATGGTATTTCTAATGAAGAAATCCTCGACCTCATGGAAAAAGCAGGCATGGACAAAGATGGTAAAACTGTCTTATATGATGGCCGTACCGGTGAAAAATTCGATGAAAGAATCACTGTCGGTGTCATGTATATGATTAAACTCGTCCACATGGTCGATGATAAGTTACACGCTCGTGCAACTGGACCATATTCCTTAGTCACACAACAACCACTTGGTGGTAAAGCCCAAAACGGTGGTCAAAGATTTGGTGAAATGGAAGTTTGGGCTCTCGAAGCCTATGGTGCGGCACACGTATTACAAGAAATTATCACTGTCAAATCTGATGACCGTGTTGGTAGAAGAAAGACTTATGAAGCTATCATCAAGAATCAACCTTTACCAAAGGCTGGTATTCCAGAAGCATTCAAGGTCTTAATTAAAGAATTACAAGCATTATCAATGAATGTTCAATTATTAGATGATAAGAAGAACGTCATCGATATGGATGCACTTGCTAAAGAAGCCGACAAAGAAGAAAGAAAGATTAATTCTTCCTTACGTAACTTAGTCGGTGAAGGTTCTGCAAATGTAGAAACCAGCGTTGATGAGGATATCTCTATGACTAACCTCATCAATAGTGGAGATTAATTTTAGGAGGTAAATACAATGTTTGACGTAAAGAAATTATCGGCAATTAAAGTTGGTTTAGCTTCTCCTGAAATGATCAGAAGCTGGAGCCATGGTGAAGTTTTAAAACCAGAAACCATCAACTACAGAAGCCAAAAACCAGAAATGCAAGGCTTATACTGTGAAAAAATCTTTGGTCCTGCCAAAGATTACGAATGTCATTGTGGTAAATATAAGAAAATTAGATACGCCGGTGTCGTTTGTGAAAAATGTGGTGTTGAAGTTATTTCCAAAGAAGTCCGTCGTGAAAGAATGGGCCATATCGAATTAGCAGCACCATGTACCCATATTTGGTACTTAAAGGGTATCCCTTCCCGTATCGGATTACTCCTCGAAGTATCACCTAAAAACTTAGAAGAAGTCACCTATTACGCAGCACATATCTGCTTAAATCCAGGTAACAGTGATGTTTTGTATTATCGTGAATTCATCAATGAAAAGAATGGTAGAGATGTCTTTATTCCTGCTGTTCAAGAAATCATTGATAATCCAGAAAAGTTCAATGTTTACGAAGGCAGCGAAGATTACTTACGCGCCCAAAGTTTAATTGAACGTATGGAAAACCACGCTGAAGTCTTTGACTTCCAAACCATCTATAACTTCTTAAGAAAACACACTGGTTGTGAATTCTCTGAAGGTGCTGCTGCTATCAAACGTTTACTTTCTGAAATCGATTTAGACAAAGAAAGCGAACTCATCAATAGCAAGATGAAAGAAACTTCTGCTCTTAATAGAGCAAAGCTCACTAAGAGACTTGAAGTTATCGAAGCATTCCGTGCCAAAGACGATAACGGAGAATACTTAAATAAACCTGAATGGATGGTTTTGGATGTTGTTCCAGTCATTCCACCAGATTTAAGACCTATGCTCCAACTCGATGGTGGCAGATTTGCAACAAGTGACTTAAACGATTTATATCGTCGTGTTATTTCTCGTAACAATCGTTTAAAGAAATTAATCGATATGAATTCCCCTGCCGTTATCTTAATGAACGAAAAACGTATGCTTCAAGAAGCAGTTGACGCATTAATCGATAATGGTAGAAGAAATAAACCTGTCACCGGTCCTGGTGGCAGAGCTCTCAAATCCTTAAGTAGTGGTTTAAAAGGCAAACAAGGTAGATTTAGACAAAACCTCCTTGGCAAACGTGTCGACTATTCCGGTCGTTCCGTTATCGCTGTCGGGCCATTCTTAAAAATGTATGAATGTGGTTTACCACGTGAAATGGCGGTCCAATTACTCCGTCCATTCATCGCTTGCGAACTTATTAAAAGAGGTATTGCAAACGCACATAAACAAGCGGATAAGATTATTAACCGCTACGAACCAGAAGTCCTTGATATCGTTGAAGAAATCATCGGTAAACACCCAGTGTTATTAAACCGTGCTCCAACTTTACATAGACTTGGTATTCAAGCTTTCCAACCTCGCTTAGTCGATGGTCGTGCCATCCGTTTACACCCATTAGTCTGTACCGGATTTAACGCTGACTTCGATGGTGACCAAATGGCGGTTCACGTACCACTAAGCAAAGCTGCTCAAGAAGAAGCATTACACCTAATGCTCGCTAGCAACAACATTCTTGGTCCTAAAGATGGAAAACCAATTGTTACTCCTTCTCAAGACATGGTGTTAGGTAACTACTACTTAACATTAGAATCTTCTAGCGAAGAATTCTTGGCTAAAGCTGCTAAACTTAGAAAATATGGTCAAGAAGAAGAAGCGGAAAGATTTGAATTATACGCAGCAAGTGAAGGCAAAGTCTTCAGAAGTGTTGATGATGTCTTGCTCGCTTACCAAACTAAACAAATCCACTTACATAATAGAATCGCTATCATCGGTAGTGCTCTTATGAAGAAAGGCTTCACTGAAGAAATGAATAAGTCTTACTTAATCACTTCTGTCGGTAAAGTTATCTTCAACCAAATCTTCCCAAGTGACTTCCCATACTTAAACGAAGTAACTATAGAAAACTTAACAAATGATATTCCAGGATATTTCGTCCCACGTGGCACAAATATCAAGGAAGTCATCGCTAAAGCACCTCTTAGAAGCCCAGTTAAGAAGGGTGACTTAGGTAAGATTATTAACGAAATCTTCCAAAGATACGATCGTAAGGGTAATCCTAAGACCTCTGCAGTTCTCGATAAGATGAAAGACCAAGGCTTTGCATACGCAACTGTCGCGGGATTCACCATCTCTATCGATGACATTCAAATCGTCGAAGGAAAACAAGATATTCTCGATAAAGGTGACGCAAAAGTTGCTGAAATCGAAGAAATGTTCGCTCTTGGTATGTTAACTGATGATGAAAGACATAGACACATTGTCAATGTCTGGAATGACGTCTTAAAAGAAGTCAGAAATAAGTTAACTGACCAATTCCAAAGAGATAAGAGAAACCCAATCTTCATGATGTCTGATTCCGGTGCTCGTGGTAATATTTCCAATATTACTCAATTATCCGGTATGAGAGGCTTGATGGGTAACACCTCTGGTGGTACTATCGAACTCCCAGTTAAGAGATGTTTCCGTGAAGGTATGACCGTTTCCGAATTCTTTATCGCCACCCACGGTGCTCGTAAAGGTGGTGCTGATACCGCTCTTAAGACCGCTGACTCTGGTTACTTAACTAGAAGACTTGTCGACGTCTCTCAAGACGTTATCGTTAGAGAGATTGACTGTGGCACTGACCATGGTTCAATCGTTAAAGATATTATTGATACTTCCAATAATACCGTTATCGTTAAGTTATTTGACCGCTTAGTCGGTAGATATAGCTTATACGATATCGTCAATCCTGAAACCGGTGAAGTTATTGTTCCAGGTAATACCTTAATCAACGAAGAAAAAGCTAAAGAAATCGTCGATTCAGGCTTAAAACAAGTGGAAATCAGAAGCTTATTTGGTTGTGAAACTAAAGATGGTGTCTGTGTCCACTGTTACGGACGTAACCTCGCAACAGGACGTGAAGTACGCGTTGGTGAAGCGGTTGGTATTATGGCTGCTCAATCCATTGGTGAACCAGGTACTCAATTAACCATGAGAACCTTCCACACTGGTGGTGTTGCTGGTAGCGATATTACTCAAGGTTTACCTCGTGTCCAAGAATTATTTGAAGCTAGAATTCCAAAAGGTGAAGCTTTAATCAGTGAAATCACTGGTGAAGTCACTAAGATTGAAGAAAAGAATGGCTGCTACGTCGTCACTGTTAGAAACGATTTAGAAGAAAAGGTTTACACAACTGCATTCGGCGCTAAATTACGTGTCAAGAAGGGTGATACCGTCAGAAATGGTGGAAAGATCACCGAAGGTGCTATCTCACCTAAGAAACTTCTTGAAGTCGCTGACGTCGCTACTGTTCAAAGATACATTATTAAAGAAGTTCAAAAGGTTTATTCCGCTCAATCCATCGGTATCAGCGATAAACACATCGAAGTTATCGTTAGACAAATGTTAAGAAAAGTCTTCGTTATCGATGCTGGTGACACTGATATGATCGCTGGAACTAGAGTCTCAATCTCAACCTTCACTGCTAAGAATAATGAAGCAATCATCAATGGTAAGAGACCTGCGGTCTTCTCACCACTCATCTTAGGTATTACTAAGGCTGCTCTTGAAACTGATTCATTCTTATCAGCGGCTTCCTTCCAAGAAACAACTCGTGTCTTAACTGACGCTGCTATTAAAGGCAAAGTCGATTACTTACACGGCTTAAAAGAAAACGTCATCACTGGTAGACTTATCCCAGCTGGACGTGGTCTATTAAGCGAAGAAGAAGCTGACGAATTAATCAAAGACTTCTCTGTCGAAGAAACCATGCACGAAGTCAAAGATCACTATATCGAAGACCATGATCGTGCGATTAACGAAATTCACGAGAAGATTGAACGTCATAAAGCTAACGAATAATTCCTAGCCAAAAAACAAAATATTCCCATCACTGTGTGGTGGGAATTTTTTTATAAAATGCTATGAATATATGAAAATTTATATATAATATATGCATCATGGCAAAGAAAAAAAAGAAGATTACATCTATTGATACACATGTAAAACCAGGAAGAGTGTGGTTAACTCTCTCTTGTGTAATGTGGCTTGGTTCCCTATTTATGAAACTTACTACTGGGTCCAAAGTTAAAAAGAGAAATAAATTACCTAAACCACCTTATTTATTATTATCTACCCATGCGTCGATGATGGATTTTTATCAAATTATTTTAGGAACTTTCCCACATCAACCATATTGGGTTAGTACTGTTGAAGAATTTGTTGATAAGTTTTGGCTATTCAACCATATGGGCGTCATTTCTAAAAGAAAATTTACTAACGACCCTAAATGCGCGATGATTTATCGTGATATCTTAACCGAGAAAAAGAAGATTTTAGTTATCTTCCCAGAGGCTAGATATTCTTTAGATGGTGAAAACGAAAGACTTGATGCTTCCTTAGGAAGATTTGTTAAAAGCGCAAACGTCCCTGTCGTTTTAGCTAAAGGACATGGCGATTATTTATATTGCCCTCAATGGAGTGATAGAAAGAATAGAAAATTTAAACCAATTGAAATGGAACTCGAAACCATTGTCGACCGTTCTGAATTAGAAAATATGGACGCAGACGAAGTTCAACAAAGAATTGAAGAAAAATTCAAAATCAGTGAAGAAGACTGGATGAGAAGAAAGAATATCAAAATCACATATCCTGATCGCGCGGTCGGCTTACATAAGCTTTTATATAAATGCCCACACTGCGGCACTGAATTTGAGATGAGTAGTGAAACTCACTTCTTAAAATGCGACCACTGCGGAGCGACATATGATTATTTAGAAGATGGTCGACTCCAAAGAGTGGATGGCGAAGGCAAATTCAATTGGCCAAGCGAATGGTATAATTGGGAAAAAGAAGAAGTTAAAAAAGAAGTTCTCGCTGGCACCTATCACTTTGAAGATGATGTGAGAGTGGAAAAACTTATTGGGGCTAAAGTTGGTTTTGTTCCTCAAGAAGGTAAATATCACTTGACCCATTCCATTCAAGATGGATTTGATGTTGTGGGATTAGATAATGATTTCCATTTCCACCGCGCATCCTTACAAAGTTTTGGTATGCATATCGAGTATAATTATCTCGGTAGAGGGGCATTCCTCGATTTAGCGGATATGGATACATCATACTTTGTCTATCCGTTAACTAAGCCGTTATATTTAACAAAGATTCACTTTGCAACTGAGTTAATTTATGATTACCTCAAAGGAGAATTAAAGAAATAAGGGAGATATTTCTCTCTTTTCTTTTGTATATATGAACTATCGATTAGCAGCTTTAGAAGACATAGAAGAAATCATGGCCATTATCGAAGATGGGCGTGCCTTTTTAGCCACCCAAAATAGTGGTCAATGGCAAGACGGATATCCTAATAAAGATAATATTATTAATGATATAAATAATAAGAATTTTTACGTGTTATATACGCATGATAACTCCAAAATAGCGGGGGTTTGTGCGCTTACTTTCTATGAAAAGGATTATGATCACCTCTATGAAGGGAAGTGGTTAACTGACCTACCATATATGGTTATGCACCGCATTGCCGTTAAAAAAGAATATCGTAATCAAGGCTATGGAAAAGAGTTATTTGAAGTATTTGAAATAGTGGCAAAAGAGAAGGGCTATAAGTCCTTAAGAATCGACACTCATGAAAATAACGTGGTGATGCGAAGAGTGCTAGAAGAGCGTGGATTCATTTTTTGTGGTAGAGCAATCCTAACTCCGAATAAAGACAGAATGGTTTTTGAGAAAGTATTACCTTAATTTTTATTATCAAAACTAAAAAAGTGAAAAAAAGTTAATTTTTTACTTGCAACATTTTTCTATATATATAAAATATATGAGCGTGCAAAGGAATCTGCACGGTTGCCGGATGGCGCATTTTTTAAGGGAAATGTTGACACACCCGGTAGTGTGGACGATTGCACAATCCAAATCGTTAAAAATTGAAAGGAGCAAATAAATGCCAACAATTAACCAATTAGTCCGTGAAGGCCGTAGAACTGCTACCGTCAAAAGTAAGGCACCTGCTCTTGGCAAAAGATGGAACTCTTTAAAGAAAAAAGAGACAAACCAAGCTGCTAGCCAAAAAAGAGGCGTTTGCACCCGTGTCGGTACTATGACTCCTAAAAAACCTAACTCTGCTTTAAGAAAATACGCTCGTGTACGCTTAAGCAATGGTTACGAAGTCACTGCTTATATCGGCGGTGAAGGACACAATTTACAAGAACACTCCACAGTTATGATTCGTGGTGGACGTGTTAAAGATTTACCAGGCGTTCGTTATCACATTATTCGTGGAACACTTGACTGTGCTGGAATCGAAAAGAGACGTCAAGGACGTAGCTTATATGGTTCTAAGAGACCAAAGAATTAATAAGAAGGAGGAAAAAATATGCCACGTAAAGGTAGCGCTCCAAAGCGCGATGTGTTACCAGATCCAATTTACAATTCAAAACTCGTAACACGATTAATTAATAAAATTATGCTTGATGGCAAAAAGGGAACTGCTCAAACAATTCTCTACACCGCCTTCAACAAAATCGAAGCAAAAAC
Source organism: Bacilli bacterium (assembly GCA_024680795.1). Taxonomy (GTDB): domain Bacteria; phylum Bacillota_I; class Bacilli_A; order RFN20; family CAG-826; genus UBA2450. The sequence goes on from JAILBR010000007.1 coordinate 13,442, forward strand.
CGGTAAACCTGCCATGGATGTCTTCGCAACAGCGATCAACAACATCATGCCAGAAGTCGAATTAAAAGTTCGTAGAATCGGTGCTGCTAACTATCAAGTACCAACTGAAGTTTCTCCAGAAAGAAAAGTCACATTGGGCTTACGTTGGTTGGTCAATTATTCCAGATTAAGAAATGAAAAGACCATGGAAGATAGACTTGCTAATGAAATTATTGATGCTGCTAATGGAGTAGGTGCTTCTGTTAAGAAGAAAGAAGACACCCACAAAATGGCTGAAGCTAACAAGGCTTACGCACATTATCGTTGGTAATCATCTAGAAAGGAATATGTATTATGGCACGTGAATTTGATTTAGCTCATACACGTAATATCGGTATCATGGCTCACATCGATGCTGGTAAAACCACAACCACAGAACGTATTCTCTTCTTCACCGGAAAGATTCATAAGATTGGTGAAACCCACGAAGGTTCCGCTACTATGGACTGGATGGCTCAAGAACAAGAAAGAGGTATTACTATTACCTCTGCTGCTACCACAGCAATGTGGAAAGGCAACCGTATCAACATTATCGACACTCCAGGGCACGTCGACTTCACTGTTGAAGTCGAACGTTCACTCCGTGTTCTCGATGGTGCTGTTACAGTTCTCGATGGAAAAAACGGTGTTGAACCACAAACAGAAACTGTTTGGAGACAAGGTTCAAAATATGGCGTTCCTAGAATTGTCTTCGTTAACAAACTAGACGCAATCGGTGCGGACTTCGACATGAGTGTCCGTTCCTTAAAAGAAAGATTAGGAGCAAATGCGAAAGCAGTGCAAATCCCAATCGGTATCGAATCAACCTTAAGGGGTGCTGTCGATATCATTAAAAGAGAAGCATGGATTTATGAAAAGGATGCTCAAGAACCTAAACAAGTCGACATTCCTGAAGAATTAAAGGAAGAAGTCGAACTCAAGAGAGCAGAACTTGTTGAAGCTTTAGCTTCATTCGATGATGACTTCATGATGAAGGTCTTAGAAGGTGAAGAACCAACTGTCGAAGAAATTAAATCCGTTATCCGTAAGGCTGTCTTAACTGGTGAATTCCACCCAGTCTTCTGTGGAAGTGCTTATAAAAACAAAAACATTCAATTACTCCTCGATGGTGTCGTTGATTACTTACCTTCCCCACTTGACATCCCACCTGCCAAAGGTACAGATGATCGTGGAAATGAAATAGTCTGCAAACCAGATGATAATGAACCATTAGGCGCATTAGCATTCAAAATCGCGACTGACCCATTCATTGGAAGACTTGCCTATGTCCGTGTTTATAGCGGCGTTCTCAAGAGTGGTTCCTACGTCATTAACTCCACTAAAGGTGTTAAAGAAAGAATTGCTCGTGTCGTCTTGATGCACTCCAACCATAGACAAGAAGTTGAAGAATTACACGCTGGAGATATCGGTGCTGTTGTCGGACTAAAGAACACCATTACTGGTGATACACTCTGTGATGAAAAACACCCAGTCATCTTAGAAAAGATGGAATTCCCAGATCCAGTTATCGAAGAAGCAATTGAACCAAAAACAAAGGGCGACCAAGAAAAGATGACCATCGCCTTACAAAAACTTGCGGAAGAAGACCCAACCTTCAAAGTTAGAACTAACGTTGAAACTGGTCAAACACTTATCGCTGGTGTTGGTGAATTACACTTAGACATCATCGTTGACCGTTTAAGAAGAGAATTCAATGTCTCTGTTAATGTCGGTGCTCCACAAGTTGAATATCGTGAAACTATTAAAACCGCAGCGGATTGTGAAGGTAAATACATCAAACAATCTGGTGGTCGTGGTCAATACGGTCACGTCTGGCTCAAGTTTGAACCAAACCCAGGCAAAGGCTTCGAATTCGTCGACGCAATCGTTGGTGGTAGTGTTCCAAAAGAATACATTAAACCAACTCAAGACGGCTTAGTTGATGCTTTAGCAAGAGGTATGGTCGCTGGCTTCCAAGTCATGGATATCAAAGCTACATTATTCGATGGTAGCTACCATGATGTTGACTCATCCGAAGCAGCATACAAAATCGCTGCTAGTATGGCTCTAAAAGAAGCAGCAAAGAAATGTAACCCAGTCATCCTTGAACCAATCATGAAGATTGAAGTTACAGTTCCAGAACAATACTATGGTGATGTCCTCGGTGATATCGCTAGACGTAGAGGTCTCGTCACTGGCGAATCTCAAAGAAGCAACGCTAAGATTATCGAAGCAGAAGTACCATTATCAGAAATGTTTGGTTACGTCACTGACTTACGTTCTATGACTCAAGGTCGTGGTAACTACGTCATGCAATTCGATCACTATGGTGAAACTCCAAGATACGTCCAAGACGAAATTATCAAGAAAAGCGGTATGAGCGCCCGCTAATAATGCGCTTATCACTAAATAATTAATAACCAATTAGATTGGTATTGATTATAAATTAAATTTGCTTTATATTTAAAACGTTGAATTCATTTATGTGAAAGGAGAAATTCAAACAATGGCAAAGGAAAAGTTTGACAGAACTAAAGAGCACGTTAACATTGGTACAATCGGTCACGTCGACCACGGTAAGACAACATTAACAGCTGCTATCACTTCTGTCTTAGCAAAAAAAGGCTTATCTGAAAAGAAAGCATACGATCAAATCGATGCTGCTCCAGAAGAAAAAGCTCGTGGTATCACAATTAATACTGCCCACATTGAATATCAAACAGCAACAAGACACTATGCTCACGTCGACTGCCCAGGTCACGCTGACTACGTCAAGAACATGATTACTGGTGCTGCTCAAATGGATGGTGCAATCTTAGTTGTCGCAGGTACCGATGGCGTTATGCCACAAACTCGTGAACACATCTTACTTGCTCGTCAAGTTGGTGTTCCATATGTCGTCGTCTTCATTAACAAGACTGACTTAGTTGATGACCCAGAATTATTAGACTTAGTCGAAATGGACGTCCGTGACTTATTAAATAGCTACGGCTTCCCAGGTGATGATGTCCCAGTCATTCGTGGTTCCGCTAGAGCAGCTCTTGATGGAGATGCAAAAGCTGAAGAAGCAATCATGGAATTAATGGATGCATGTGATAAATATATCCCAGCTCCAGCACGTGAAACCGATAAGCCATTCTTACTCGCTATCGAAGACGTTATGACAATTTCTGGTCGTGGTACTGTTGTTACAGGCCGTGTCGAAAGAGGTCAAGCAAAACTCGGTGACGAAGTTGAAATCGTCGGTATTAGAGAAACTCAAAAATCTGTTATTACAGGTCTTGAATCCTTCCGTAAAACTTGTGACTTCGTCCAAGCTGGTGATAACGTTGGTGTCCTTTTAAGAGGTATCAACCGTGATCAAGTCCAACGTGGTCAAGTCCTTGCAAAACCAGGATCAGTTACTCCACATACAAAATTCAAAGCTTCTGTTTACGTTTTAACAAAAGAAGAAGGTGGCCGTCACACAGCTTTCTTAAGCAACTACCGTCCACAATTCTACTTCCGTACAACAGACGTTACTGGTGTCATCACTCTTCCAGCAGGAACAGATATGGTTATGCCAGGCGATAACGTTGAATTAACAGTCGAATTAATTCACCCAATCGCACTTGAAAAAGGTACCAAATTCTCCATCCGTGAAGGTGGTAGAACTGTTGGTGCTGGTACAGTTAACGAAATCGTTAAATAATTTAGTTACTGAATTAGACAAATTAGAGGTCCCTCGGGATCTCTTTTTTTGCTGTTTTAGAATTTAAATTTAATTTTATTTTAATAAAATTAGAGATTGGTTAGATAAAAATATATCAAAAAATCGGTCAAAAAATGAAAAAACTCCCTATTAGTTTAATGAAGGGAGGTTCTTAAACAAATAGTCGTTATTCGATTGAATCATCAAAAATATTGCATATGATAGCAAATGATATCATAATGATTGTGAAAGGAGGAACATTTTATGGCTAACACATCACCTGTTTTTGTTAGAGTTGACGCGAATGTGAAAGCAAAATCAGAAGCTATATTAAACCAGCTTGGTGTTTCATTAAGCAGTGCTATTAATATGTTTTTAACCCAAATTATCATACATAATGGTTTGCCATTTGATGTTCGCTTGTTTGAACCACCTACATGTATAGGAAATATGACAGAAGAGGAAATTAAAGCGGAGATTCAAAAAGGAATTGACTCTTTGGAGAATGATAGAACATTTACCCCTGAAGAAGTGGATGAGATGCTTAAGAATATTTGATGTATAAAATCGTCTATTCTTATCTAGCCGGTCTTGACATCGTTAAAATTAAAACATATATCGAATGGCATTTTTTCGATAAGAATAGTGCTGAACAAATTGTCGATGAAATCAAATCACTTATTAGAAGACTTGATTTTCACCAAAAAGGTTTTCTTTAGATGGCCGTTTTGGTAATAATGTCAGACGCGTAACAATAAGAAAATATAACGTTATCTATTTGGTAGATGATTCTAGTGAAACTGTGCATATATTACGCATTGTTCATTCAGGCAGTGACATCACAAAAATAACAATTGAATAACAATTTAAGACACTTAGGAATGAGGAGTTTTGCAATATTGACTCCTCTTTTTCTTTCTTGAATGAATTGCTAAGTCAAGATAAGATAATGGTGGATATAAATATGACAAAATTAGAAAAAACTTACGTCAGTTCTCATCTTTATGAGATATGTGTAAATCTATTACTTGTCACTGGTATTATAACCTTTTGTCTTTCTATTGCTCCAATTGCTTTTGCATTAATCTTTTGTTTATACGCATTAGTGGCGATTTGGTTATGTATCATCATTATTTTGATTACTGTTGGTCTTGTTTTTGCTGACCATAATAATGTTTTATATAAGATACTAGAGAGATTATGGAGTGGACTTACTTCCTTTAATTTCAGTATGGTGGAATCCATGCAAATAACAGGGCTTCCTATCATTACTGCGATTACAGGAGTGTTATTAGTGATAGTCTTTATCACAACCTTAGCTAATAAGAGCAGATACGGCAAAGCTAAACCAATCGTCTTTATGATTATCACTTTAGTGTTCTTAATTATCGCTATATTTGTATTAGCGATGCTTAATGCGGGGGCGAAGTAGCATGAAAAGATTACATTTAATTGTTAAATCGTCTTCTCTATTAGACTTTATCCTCATCAACAGGGAAAATATTAGATTTAGAAGAAATAAGGATTCTAAGCGCATTTATGAAGCGGATATAGAAACTGATAAAGATGAACTTAAATTATCTTTAGATACATTTAACCCATATCTACAGTCTGGATGGTGGATTAAGATGATGTTCTTATTTATCATCTCTATCTTTGGCATATTCGATAAAAGGTTCAGACAGAGATATATTTATCGTTGTGAGTTTACGTTACATCTAACTCAAGATAGTAACGAACTAACCATTATTCCATGTGGAAAGATGGATCATGTTTTAGATTTCCAAGGCAATGTAAAAGTGGATGAGATTGAAAATAGATTAGAAATAGACCCAAGAGTTAAGAAAAGAAAAGTGGGGATGTTCTTCTCTAAATTTGGTTTTATTCTTATCGCTATTGCGATTGTCGTTCTAATTTTAGTTAGCACAATTAAATGATTTATAGATATTTATTTTACTATTTTTGTAGAGTAAAATAATCACATGAAGAAAAAGGCATTTACCCTAGTTGCTTTATCATTTTTATTATCTGGGTGTCGATTGGTTAGTAATAATAGTCAATCCACAAATCCAGATAAGTATTTGTTTGTGAATAATAAGCCAACAACACTTAGTTATCATGTTGGTGACGCTTTAAATTTAGCAGGCATTAGCATTTTACAAGTTGATGGTGATCATTCTTCAATTATTGAAGATTACGTTACTAATCCAAAAGAAGGCTATATATTTTTGGAAAGTGATGCTGGAAATAAATCCATTTCAGTAGATAAAACAGGATATAAATCCGCGAACTTCACTGTTACAGTCAGTAATCTACCTAAGTTAGAAATTAGAAACTTACCTTATAAGACTGAATATGAAGTGGGAGAATTATTCTCTTCTAATGGTCTTTCTATCTATTATGGAAATAAGGCTTTTACCAAATATAATCTATCTTTAGAAGGAAAGGTTTTTAATCAAGTAGGAACATTTACGTGTGTTGTTGCTATTGAAGGATATTATCCCGTTTCTTTTGACGTTAAAGTTTTTAATAGCAAGCAGCTTATTATTGATAGCCTTCCAAATAAAACTACTTACACCCAAGGGGAAGAGTTTGACATAGCTGGTCTAGTGGTTAAAGACGGTAAAGGCAATATTGTCAGCGATTATTCTTTAAGCAAAGAAAATGGTGATAAATTTAAATATGAAGGCGAGACAACTATTATCGTATCAAAGACTGGCTACATAGATGCTTCTTTTAAGGTTACAGTTAATAAAGGTGCACCAATAGAAGACAAGAATGCCAGCGTTAGAATTTATTATATTAACGATACACATGGATCGTTTGTTAGGACCGATAACGAAGCAGGGATGGCCTATATTGGCCAATATATCATGTCAAGCGTCGCAAACGATATGGCTAACGGAAAGTATTCTATAGTGCTTTCTGGAGGCGATATGTTCCAAGGCGGATTTGAATCAAATGAGACTTATGGTGACATTATGATTGATGCGATGAACATCATTGGCTTTGATGCGATGGTGCTTGGAAATCATGAATTTGACTGGGGAGAAGAATGTATTCCTAATTTTGCTAGTAAGCTTAACTGTCCAATTATATCTTCGAATGTTTTCTTCGCTGATAGTGGTGAAAGACCAAATTACATTTCTCCATACGTTATCTTAGAAAGAGGAGATGTTAAGATTGGCATTATCGGTGCCGCTAGAGAAAATATGGGTTCATCTATTACTGGCAGTATTTCTGATAAATTTAGATTCCCGTCCCCGAATTCTTATATAAAATCTTTCTCAAATGAGCTAAGAAAAACATATAACTGTGATCTCATTATCGCTGCTTTCCATGATGAAGGGTTCGAAGATACTTCTGGCTCACCGGTTAAATATTCAGATTTAACGGAAGTAGACGCTGAAACAGGAAGAAAATATGTCGATGCGATGTTCTTTGCTCATGATCATAAAACCAAGAGTGGAGAACTTAATGATGTTCCATATTTAGAAGCTGGTAGCAATGGCAAATATCTCGGAATTATGGAATTTGATCTTCATAGTGACGGTTATGGCTATACCGCTAGCCCTAAAACAAGGCTATATATGCACGCTCCTACCTATTGCACAGAAGAAAATCCTGAAATAGCGGCCCTTGCTGATAAATATGAGTCGGTTTATGGCGATCCAGATGAAATTGTTTATACATTTAAAAACTACTATTCATCGGATAGTTTCACTAGTGTAGTTTGCCAAGCTATGCTTTGGTATGTAAATAATCATCAATCAGAGTTTGACTATACCCCAGTCTATTTTGCTAGCCATAATACTGGTGGAATTAGGACAAATATTCAAAAAGGTGTCTTTACAAAAAGAGATCTTATCAAAGCTTTCCCGTTTGATAACGCTTTAACTATCCAAACGTGCAATTCTACAAATATTGAGAATATGAAAAATAGTTCGTATTATGCGACCGCCCAAACAAATGACTTTGCATATGATGGTAATGGCTTGGTTAAGGCTGTCAGTATTGTATATATCTCTGAATATAGATATGCCTCCTATTATCAACAAAGTTATATAAAATATAATGTAACCGCCAAGGAAGCGTTATATACTTATTTAGTGAATCAAATAGACCCGAACTTATAATGGAAAAAGAAGTATCAAGATTTAAGAATAATTCACTAGCTAGCAAAAAGAAACATATCTATTCTCGATTGCTAGATTATTTTTTAACTTTTGTCATCACATATATTTTCTTTGTTGTCTTTTATTCTATTTCTGGTAGTGTGCCAGCGATAGTGGATATATCTGTTGAATTATCTGGCAGTACACAAAATCTGATCAACTATGTTGATAGCACACACCTACAATCTAAAGATGAAAATAATGATTTAATCTCTATTGAAGATGGGGCAAATACATACTTAATTGGCGTCGCAAAAACCAGTGCTTATGTCAATAACATGAAATATCCATATAAACAATCTGATGGCACGTTTATCGAAAAAGATGTTCCAAAAGAAGAGACCTTTATCAGTGAATTACAATCTTATAAGCTTGATAATTTATCTTACTACTACAAGATTTTTAAAAAGAGTGAACCAAGTATCAACAATTATGTATATGAAGGCGTTGATTATCAAAATGATATCGACACTTTGTTATATAGCAAACTTATGACACTTGATGACACAAAATTTATCGACACCTTGTCTGAAAACTATATTAATAGAGCGGAAGGCGCTTCTAAATACGTCATTTTAAATGCAGAAAACACAAACTATCTCATCAAAAGAATGGCGATGGGTGAATCTTCAACCGTTGTTATGGCAATTACAAATCACCTCGGCAACGGATATGTAAAAGCGGTGCAACATGGTATCTCTGAAGTGGAAAATGTTGCAGCCCCTTATCTAAATTATTTAGGTGCATTTAATAAGGCATATCAAAAATTGGCTGGCGCAATACTAATAGTTTATCTATTAGCGTACTCTACTGGCTTTATTTTGATTACTGTTATTGGCCGACTAGTAGGAAAAAGATGGATCACTGTTGGACAAAAGGTAATGAATCTCGCAATCGCGGACTTGGAAGAATGTGAACCACACCCTGCTAGGTTAGTTTTATATAATGGTTTAAATTATATTTTATTTATCTCCTCGTCATTGATTGGACTTTTACTAATGGGATCACTCGGTGTAACCGCGATTGAAATATTCCCACATTTCCCAGTTATCGCCATTTTATTAGCGGTACTAACATTTAATCTTATTTCATTATTCTTGCCATTATTTACAAAGAATAGATATGATATATCTACATTCGTATCTCGTCTAGTGTTAAAGGACGTCAATGAATTTGATGTGCCAGTTACTGATGAAATACCAGATGAGCAACAAGAGAAGGAAGAAAACCATGAGTGATGAGTCACAAGTGCAAGAATTAGTATATACAAAGGCTAAATTAGGTAGAAGACTACTTGGACATTTTATGGATATTGGTATCCTATTTTTAGCATCTTTAATTTTGTACGCTGCGATGAATTCAATTGTTGTAAATACTTCATGGTATAAAAGCAAAAATGATGAATTAACAACAATTAAGAACGATTCTGGTCTTTATATTGAAGGCGTTTTAGCCACTAGTTATGTCCTTGATGATGAAAAATATCCAACAAACGAAGACAAGAAAAATGAGCTATCTGGAAGGATTTTATCGTTCTATCAAAATCCAACCTACTTCTCCAATAATGATGCTTTAACAAAATATAACGAAAGAAGACTTGCTGCGAAGGGTGATGGAGTACCTCTATTCAAACAAGAAGGGGAGTATATCATCGAGAACGCCGTAGAAGATACGCTTCTTTATCAATTTTATGAAAAAGAAATTGAAGAATACAGTGTTGGCTATTTGGTTAATAACTTAACCTATTTAATTCTAACAAAACTATCATTTTTTACATCTATTGTTGAGATAGTGATAGTGACCACTTTAAACTTTGTTGTTCTCTATTTGGTGTTTCCTTTAACATGTTTTAAACGTGGAAGGCAGACCATTGGTATGAAATTAGAGAAAATCGGCCTTATTTCCGTAAGAGCGGATAATGTTAGAACTGGCGTTTATATTGGAAGATTTTTCTTTATGTATTTTGTGTTTCTTCCTATCAATTTTGTTTCGTTCCTTATCCCAAGCATTGTTTCTACAACGATGATGTATCTCACTAAAACCAACTCAAGTTTACCTAACTATATTTTTAACGATTATATGGTAGATGTGACTGATCAAGATATTTATTTAAATATTCTTGAAATTGAAGAATCCAAGAATAAAGTTGCATCAGCATCTATAGAAAATCGTGACTTTAAACTAAAGTAGTTTTTCTTTTTAATACAACTTTACACACACACGCTACATATTATATAATTTTTGACGTGGAGGAATACTTATGGAAATAAGACTGAAGAACCTTACAAAGGTTTTTCCAGGCAATCCTGCAAAGAACATTCCCGACGCTGTCGCAGTCGATTCTTTAAACGTGGACATTCGCGATGGCGAACTTATTGGTTTGCTCGGCCCATCAGGCTGTGGTAAATCTACAACTCTTTACATGATTGCTGGATTAAAAGCACCATCAGATGGCGAAATCTGGTTTGGTGACGAAGATGTAACCCATTTAGCTCCTGAAAAGCGCGAAATCGGTTTAGTCTTCCAAAACTATGCTTTATATCCTCATATGACTGTTTACGACAATGTTAAATTCCCTTTAACAAATCTTCATGTCGTTAGCAATCAAGTCAGCAAAGTTCTTAAAAATAACGATGTTATTGAAAAATTACTCGTTAATGAATTTGACAATGTGATGGATATAATCTTGAATTCACAATTTAAGGGCAAGTATTCAAAAGATATGAGTGCTCGTAAATTGGTGAAACAATATCACATCATTACTTCTGTTGCAGAAAGAATCTTCAAATTCGGATTCCAAAAAGTTGAAGGCGAAGAAAGAAAGGCTTTATTAGACAAAGCGCTTGCAGATCTTCACGCTCAAAATGAAGCAGAAAAAGCAAAGATTTCTGCTAAAGGTCAATCCGTTAATGAAAAGTTCGAAATCCTCGATCAAAACGGACAACCAATTTCTACAAAAAGAAGACTTGATAAGGATGAGATGGACGCTCTTATTCAAGAGACAGCTAGACTCGTTCAAATCGATGAATATCTCACAAGAAAACCAAGCGAATTATCAGGTGGTCAACAACAACGTGTTGCTATTGCTAGAGCGCTTGTTAAAAAACCAAGAGTGTTACTTCTTGATGAACCTCTCTCTAACTTAGATGCTCGTTTGAGATTGCAGACTAGAGAAGAAATCAGAAGAATTCAACAAGAGACTGGCATTACTACTATCTTCGTTACACACGACCAAGAAGAAGCTATGTCAATCTGTGACGATATCGTCGTTATGAAGGCTGGTTTGCAAATGCAAAGAGCTCATCCACAAGAAGTTTATAATTCCCCTAACTGCCTATTCGTTGCTAAATTCTTAGGCACCCCACCAATCAACGTCTTTAATGGCGAAATTAAGGATGGAAAAGTCTATATTGGCGACGAACCAATTTTGGCAAATAAGAAACTCAAGGATTATAAAGATGGACATAAAGTCATCGTCGGTATCCGTCCAGAAGGTTTCTTAGCTGGTGACCAAATCCCTGAAAAAGATAAAGTTTTAACTTTAAATGTTGAACAAATTCAAACAATGGGTAGAGATATCGCACTTGTTTGTCAGAGTGACAGTCACACAGATGAAAATGACATCAAAGTCATTATCGACTCTTTGATTAAAGTCGATCTTGGCGTTAATAAATTTGGTATAAAGGAACAAAAAACTTTCGTCTTTGATGGAGAAGACTCAAAGAACCCAAGGATTTATCTTGATTAATTATGGAAAGTAAAAATAACTGGAAAGGTTGGTTATATTTAGCTCCTGTCATCATCTTGTTGGCAGTCTTTACTTTTTATCCAATCATTAACACGCTATATGTTTCTTTCTTAAAAGATTATAACTACCTAAACGGAACATCAAAGGGATTTACCTTTGATAACTACATCGCCGTTTTGACACCATTCTCTTCAAGTGGTGGTGGACTTAACTCAATGTTTGATAAAGTTATGCGTACTGCATTACCAAATACAATGCTCTTAACTATTATCACCGTTCCGATTAGTATTATTCTCTCTTTAGTAATTGCTATCGCGTTAAATTCCATTAAGATTCTTAAAAAACTATTCCAAACCGTCTTCTTCATGCCATATGTTACAAACGCTATTGCGATTGGTATGGTCTTCACCGTTATCTTTGATACTGATTATGGTATTTTCAATAACATATTCGGTTTAGATCACCACGCGTGGATCTTCCCATCACCTAACGTTCCTGGACAAATGGTTAATTACTGGAGTGGCTTATTCGCTATTTCCTTCTACATCGTCTGGCATAGCTTACCTTATAAGATTTTGATCTTCTTAGGCGGCTTACAAAATATTGATGCTCAATATTACGATGCAGCAAAGATTGATAGTGCTCCAAAATGGAAGACAGCACTCAAAATTACCGTTCCTTTATTATCTCCACAAATCTTATACATGATGATTACATCATTTATTGGGGCATTTAAAGAGTACAACTCAGTTATCGGTTTGTTCGGCTCTGGCGCTGGTGCATTCGATAAGAATACTGGTCCTGCCAATATGTCCACAATGGTGTTCTTCATTTACGATCAAGTTGCGAAGAATAAGGTGCATTATGCTTCTGCAGCCTCAATATTCTTATTCCTCATCATAATGCTATTCACTTTGATTCAAAATCAAGTGAGTAAGAAAAGGGTGCATTACTAGTTATGGCAAAGCAAAAACAGAATTATCCATATGCTGCTGAAACTTCCGGCTATGTTTTAGCACTCAAAGGCAGTGATGCAAGCACTGCTACTAAAGAAAAGGTGGACAAAGTTGCACACGTGTTCCAACTTATCGTGACTTATTTGTTCCTTGCTTTAATGGGAGTAATCATTATCTTCCCATTCTACTGGATGATCATCACCTCACTTAAAACCGGTGAAGAAATCCAACAATCAGTCCAAACATTCTTCCCTCATGTTATTAGATGGGAAAACTACACTGAAGCTTTAACAAGATTAGACTTCCCAGTGCTATTAAGAAACACCTTATTAGTTGGTATTATCTCCACATTAGGTACATTAATCACCACAATCTTAGCAGCGTATGCATTTGCAAGATTAACATTTAAAGGCCGTGACTTCATCTTCATGATTTTACTCGGTAGTATGATGATTCCTGGTGAAATGATGGTTATTTCTAACTATATTTCCGTTTCTAGATTAGGATGGACCGCTAGCGGAAATTACTTCGGTAACTTCTCAGCAATGATCGTCCCATTCTGGGTCTCTATCTTCTATATTTATTTATTAAGACAAAACTTCAAACAAATTCCTAATGAACTTTACCTCGCTGCTAAAGTTGATGGTAAGAGTGACTGGGAATTCTTATGGAAAGTTATGGTTCCACTTGCGATGCCAACCTTAACAACCATCTTCATTCTCAAATTGATGGGTGCTTGGAACTCCTATGTGTGGCCAAACTTAATCGCATCAGGTAACAAAAACATCTTCCTTATCACCAACGGTTTAAGAGAAACCTTCTCCGCTGCTGATAATGTTAATGACTATGGTGCACAAATGGCAGCAACCGTTATCGTTACTGTTCCATTACTTCTCTTATTTATATTTTTCAGAAAATACATCATGCGTGGCGTTGGCCGTGCTGGTATTAAAGGCTAAAAGGAGGCTTTTATATGAAAATGAAAAAATTATTACCATTAAGTTTTATCAGCTTATTGGCACTCGTCTCTTGTGGTAGTGGCACAAGCCACGTTGTTGACCAAGATCTTCCTGAAGATGATCCAACAAGCGCACAAGAAGTCGTGTTCTGGCACTGCTTGGGCCATGCAAAAACAACAAACTTAGAAAAGATTGTTAATGCATTTAACACTGAGTATGCTGGCAAATACCACGTTACCTTAACAAAATTAGGTGGCGATTACGACACATTACATGATGCTTTAAAAACAAAATTAGCATCAGGCGAAATCCCAGCGTTATCAATGGGTTATCCAGATTCATTCTCTGAATACATGACTAACGACATTACTCAATCCTCATTATTAAGATTGGATAACTTCTTAAAGGATAAGAACTATGGTTATTCAGAAACAGAAATCGCTGACTTCGTTCCTGGATACTATAACGAAGGTAACCAATATCAATTTGATGGTGTTTGGTCCATGCCTATGTATAAATCTACAGAAGTTATGTACTATAACCAATCCTACTTCATGGGTGTTAACAAGTTAAACGCTAAAAAGTTTAAAGATGATGTGACATTCATGGCTATGTATAACAACTGCGCTGGCCGTACAAGTGAAAATGATCCAGAATTACAAGACGACTTAGCAGAATTAAAAGAATGGTTAGTCGCTCACGATGGTTATACATATGAAGTTCCAACAAAGTGGAATGATATGGTTACCCTTGCTAGAAAAATGAAGGCAGATCGTGCCACAGAAGGCATCACTGATGAATTCTATGGCATCGGTTACGATAGTGACGCTAACATGATGATTTCTCAAATGAAACAACGTGGCTTAGCTTACACTGATAGCAAAGGCTCAGAACACTTCTTATTCAACAACGCTCAAACTGATAAATTAGTCGAAGAAATCACTGGTTATATCAAAGAAGGTATCTTTATCACTAAGAACTCCTTAGGCGGTACCAAATACACCAATACATATTTCGGTGATGAAAAGATTGCTATGTCAATCGGTTCAACTGGTGGTTCCAGCTATCAAATTTCTGGTAACTTCTCAGTTAAATTAGCACCAGTTCCATATTCTGGTGACACTCCATATTACATTCAACAAGGTCCATCCATCTGTTTCTTTGATAATGAAAACCCATATATGCACAAAGGCGCATGGTTATTCTATAAGAAACTTGCTGAACCTCAAAATAACGCTGACTTAGCGCTTGAAAACTCATATGACCCAATTAGAATTTCTTCATATGAAACAGCAAGCTATAAAGCATGGTTAGCAAACGAAGGAAAAGGCTTAAAATACGACATTCCTTCCATCACAGCTAGATTAAAGAACAACTATATGACTTCCGCAGTCTTCGTGGGAAGTGGTACAGCTAGAACTGAAATCGGTAACACAATTAAGTACGTTATGCGTAGTGGTTACTCAGTCCGTGATTCTGTCCAAGCTGCATGGCAAGCATGTGATGATGCTGATTAATAGGAGAAAATAAAATGAAAAAAAGTTTAATAGCATTAGCTCTTGGTGTTCTTGCTATTGGCTCACTCGCTGGCTGTAATGGTTCTTCCGAACCTTCAGTTAAGACTACTTATGAAGATAAAACCGCTAATTCCATTTATGGAAAATTGAGCGATTTCTCCGCTACAGAAGTCAAACCAGGCGACACATTAACATTTAAGGTCAAGCCTTCTCAATACTTCTTTATTGATAAGGTGACCAACAATGGTGTTCCTTGCCAAAGAGTTAGCAATAATGATGATGGAACATCAACATTCTCCACAAAAATCGTGGAAGGAAAGAACTCATTAATCGCATCATATAACATTGATAAAGATGTCGACTTTGTCGATGAATTCAAATTACCAATTAGTGACGATGTTTTCTCTACCGTTATGAACTATAGCCAAACAGGTAAAAAAGATGGTTTAGATTTCCGTCGTTCTGGTATTGAAAAGATGCAAGCCCCATTAAAATGGGAAAACGGCACAAAGAAAGCTAGCAGTGCATTCGTTAACTACGTTGATGGTGATACCACTCACGTCGAAACAGCGAACTTACAATACACTGTTAAAATTAGATATTTAAGTATCGATACTCCAGAATCAACTTCCGAAATTGAAGAATGGGGTTTAAGTGCTTCTAACTATTCTAAATTTATTTATTCTGGCGATGCTTCCTTATTAAAAGATATTAGAGGCAATGCAGGTGAAGATTTATCACAAAATCCACACGGTGTTACCAGCTTAATCTTAATGAGCCAAGACGCTAGTAAGAACGCTGAAAAAATCGCTGTTGATGATCTTAAAATCGGTTCAACTGAAGATGGTATTTATAAAGCAACCACTGATGGCAACCAACGTAACTTAGCATATGTTTGGTATGCGACAGTCGATAACCCAACCAAAGCTGATTTCCGTTGCTTAAACCTTGAAATGGTTTATCAAGGATTCTCCTT
>JAILBR010000044.1 GCA_024680795.1 Bacilli bacterium
GTATCCAAAAATAGTTTTCCATGTTGATGCCTGCCAAGCTATCGGTAAGATGGAAAAAGAATTTAATTATAAAAATGTTGATATGTTTACTGTGGCCGCTCATAAGTTAGGTGGAATTATAGGTACTGCTGCTTTAATTAAAAAGAAGAATTTAGAATTACTTCCTTTATTTTCTGGCGGCGGTCAAGAATATGGCTTACGTAGTAGCACAGTCAATGTAGCGGGTGCGGTTGCATTTTTAGAAGCATTAAAAATCTCACTTAAAAAAGATAAAGAGCATTATGATGCTGTTAAACTTTTAGCAAACCATCTTTTAGATGGTTTAAAAGAAATGGAAGACAATTTTGAGCTAAATGTTCCTGAAACTATCAACCCTTATATCATCAACTTCTCAAGCAAGAATAAAAAGAGCTCGGTAATCGTGGAAGCATTAGGAAACGCTGGGATTATGGTTAGTTCAACTTCCGCATGTCATTCCAGCAAGCAAAAAGGTAGTTATGTCGTAAAAGCCATTGGTAAAAGCGATATTATTGCTAATAACACAATCAGAGTGTCTTTTAGTTATGATAACACGTTTGAAGAAGTTGACACTCTATTAACAAATTTAAAGAAAATCATAGGAGAGATCAGATGATTACATATGACCACATTATGATTCGTTTTGGCGAATTATCCACTAAAGGGAAAAATAAAAAACAGTTCATCCATCTTTTATATAACAATATTAGACATGCTCTAAAAGAATTTGATGGTTTAGTTTTAGAAGAGAGATATGACCATATCTATATCAAACTAAATGGACAAGATTATGAACCAGTCATCGAAAGACTACAAGACATCAGTGGTATTCAAGCCATGTCTTTAGTGTATAAATGTGAAAGTGACATTGAAGAAATTAAAAAGTCTTCTTTAGAACTCATCAAACAAGAAGAAGGTAAAACTTTTAAAGTTACATGTAAAAGAAGTAACAAGAAATTCCCTCTTGTTTCTGACGAAATCATCAGAAAAGTTGCTCCTGTTATCTTAAGAAACACAGATTTAAAGGTTGATGTTCATAACCCAGATATCCTTTTATCTATCGAAGTCAGAGAAGAAGGAACATATATCTTTGTAAGAACTTATCCAGGCATTGGAGGCTATCCTTTAGGCATTGCGGGTAAGAGCATGCATATGCTAAGTGGTGGAATTGATTCTCCAGTCGCAGCCTATCTTATGATGAAAAGAGGAGTAACGATTGAATGCATCCATTTTGCATCTCCTCCATATACTCAAGAAGCAGTTATTTATAAACTTGAAGATATTTTAGGAAAGTTAAATAGATATCAACAAAAGATTAGATTAAATATCGTTCCTTTTACCAAAATCCAAGAAGCTATCTATGATAATGTTCCTGAAAGTTATTGCATCACTTTGATGAGAAGAATGATGTTTAGACTCGCCAGTATGTTATCTTTAAGAAGAAATTGCCCAGTTATTTCTAGTGGAGAAAGTGTTGGTCAGGTTGCAAGTCAAACCCTTCAGTCTATCCATGTTATTAATGAAGTGACTAATGTTCCAGTGATTAGACCATGCGCAACCATGGATAAACTTGAAATTATCGCTTTAAGTAAAAAGATTGATACTTATGAAATATCGATTAGACCTTATGAAGATTGTTGTACGATCTTTACTCCAAAGGCTCCAAAGACCGCTCCTCATTTAGAAGAAGTGAAAGCCTTTGAAGAAAAATTTGAATGGAAATCACTCCTAGAAGAAGCGATTAAAAATGTCGAAGTTAAATACATCGGTGATGAGTAAAAAAATAAAGTGGCATAAGCCACTTATATTTTTGCTTTCGATAATTACTAATTATTGAATGTTCTTTTTAGCAACTTTGACTAAATCAGAGAATGCTTGTGGGTCATTGATTGCTAATTCGGATAACATTTTTCTGTTAACTTGGATGTTAGCAACTTTTAAACCGTACATGAACTTGCTATAGGAGATGTCGTTCATTCTGCATGCAGCGTTGATACGTCTGATCCATAATTTACGGTAATCTCTTTTGATTGTTCTACGAGAGATGTATGCATAGCGAAGGCTGTGCATGACTTGTTCTTTCGCTGTTTTATAAAGTAAGTGTTTACTTCCGAAATAACCTTTAGCTCTCTTTAAAAGTCTTTTACGACGTGCGTGTGTAACTGTACCACCTTTAACTCTCATGGCTATCTCCTCCTTACTTTACGATGAGATACTTAACTCTCTTATAGTCTGTCTTATGTAAGGCAGCACCTTTCATTAAGTGTCTCTTTTGTTTTGTTGTTTTGTGTGGGGCTAAATGTGATGTGTAAGCGTGATGTCTTGTGACTTTTCCGCTGCCGGTGACTTTAATTCTTTTTGCTAAAGCCCTTTTACTTTTCATTTTTGGCATTATTTTTTTCCTCCTGCTTTGTTTGGTGCTAATATGGCGACTAACCATCTACCATCCATGCTGGCTGGTTTTTCGATGATGGCGGCATCGCCTAAGATTTCGATGAAATTGTTAAGAGTCTCTTCTCCAACCTCGATATGGGTCATTTGTCTCCCTCTAAATCTGACTCCAACTTTGACTTTGTTTCCTTCGGAAAGGAATTTAGCGGCAGCACGTGCTTTGGTTTCCAAATCATGTCTACCAATTTGTGGTGTTAATTGAATTTCTTTGATTTCGATTCTGACTTGATTCTTGCGGTTTTCTTTAGCTTTCTTTTGTTGTTCATAGCGATACTTACCATAGTTCAAGATTTTACACACTGGTGGAGTAGCGTTAGGGGCAACGCAGAATAAATCTAAATTAAACTTGTTAGCTTGGAATTGTGCTTCTCTAGAAGACATCACTCCGAGTTGTTCTCCATTAGGTCCAATAACAAGGACTTGTGGGAATCTAATGTTTTCATTGACCAATTCTTTTGGTTGGTTTGGCTTTTTGCCATTTGTTTGCTCTTGGATAACAATCACCTCTTTTAGAATTTCTTTTACAAAAAACGAGTGCAAGCATAGTTGCACCCGATAACAATCTTAACCCCAAGATTTGTAGCGTTAGCCAACCAATATTTTATCGGTCTGGCGAGAAGCGGGTGCCTCTGCTTTCTACCTTTTTGCGGAGTAATCATATCATTTCGATTACTTATAGTAAAGATTTATTTTAAAAATATTAAGCGATTTGTTCTTCTTTATGGAAGAATTTGATATGAATGACGATTTCATTAGCAATTATAGAAGTGACAAGCATCAAAATTGCACCCATACTGACATCACTTAAATAGTGAGCGGCCGCTAGAATTCTTCCTAGTCCGACTATCATTGTAAAGACGAAACAACCGATAAATAGTGGAAGCTGAATCTTTCTTAACTTGCTATAAGCAAGTGGGGCGAATGTCGCGAACGCGAGAGACATAGCAGCGTCACCTGTATGTCCGCTTGGGAATGATTTGAACTCTTCAGAAATATATCCGTATGTTTCCATATATTCCTTATAGTTACCACATCTTTGCCACCAATTATGGAAAGGAACGTTTCCTTGTATGACAGTCCTAAATCTTGGACGATGGAATATGGACTTAAGGATTTGGGTTTCAGGGACAAGGGCTAATAAAACTACTACCATTAAAATTAAATAAATCACCCAAGCATCTTTATAAGTATTATCTTTAAAGATAATATAGCCAAGGAATTCAACTCCTAAAAAGACAACAGCGGTGATAATATAGCCGACAAATTTTGGAACCACTCCATAAAATCCGTTAACACTGAAATATTCTTGTCCAGCGAATATAACACCACAGACATAAGCGGCAATTGCAGCAGCTAAAAATAGAATTCGTATAAATGGTTTCCATTCCTTTTGAAGTGCTAAGCCAATGAAGGCTCCGCCAATAAGAACTAGACCACAAAAACCAATCGTTGGTCCAATTGTGGAAATAGTTAATCCTAATGTGCTAGTCGGACTAGCAATAGCGGAAGAGATTTGATAGTCAAAAATAGAACCAAATATTAAACCAATTATTGCCACTCCGAGAGTACAATAAAGTGGGATACGCATCTTCTTCATAATTATTTTCCGTTAGCTACTGGCTCATCTCTAATGACAAAGAAATCAAAGAATACATCTTTGTCTTCATTAGTGACGACGATTTTAAGGTGATATCCGCTACCTTTCATCTCTTTAGCAATTTCTTGCATACATTCAACATAAAGCTTGCGATCTTCGACACTAGTGGTAAATATTCTTGCGGTAAATTTACCAGTTTCGATTGCTTCGACAATTCGCGCTTCACAAGATTCTTTCGCTTGTTTTCTTCTTTTAGCGATGATTTCATTTAT